>CANHSW010000037.1 GCA_947463165.1 Cyanobacteriota bacterium | reverse complement strand
GGCGGCCCGGCCGGTGGGGGCGCAGAGCTGGATGCGCAGCTTCTTGGCGGCCAGGATGCGCAAGATGGCATTGATCAAGGTGGTTTTGCCCACCCCCGGCCCACCGGTGATCACCAAAACCTTGCTGGCCAGGGCCTGCTGCACCGCCGCCTTCTGGCTGGCGGCCAGCTCCAGGCCCAGACGCTGCTCCACCCAGACGATGGCCTTGGCGGCGTCGATTGTTCCCCAGGGCGGCGCCCCCTGCGCCAGCTCTTGCAAAGCCTCGGCAATGCGCCGCTCATCGCGATACAAATTCGCCAGGAAGATCGCCGGCTCGCCCGCCAGGCTGTCGGCCACCACGGAGCCCTCGCTGAGCTCCAGATCGAGGGCGGTTTGGATCACGCCGCTCTCCAGCGCCACCCGGCTGCCGCCAGCAGCGCCGAGCTGCGGCTTGGCCTGGCCAGATGCTTCTCCTAATTCCGCCTGGACGGCTGCGGGCGCGGCGGGCCGTTCCACCGCCAGCAGCTCGCCCGCCAGCTTGAGTAGTTCGGCGCTGGGCAGGCCGCAGTGACCCTCGCCGCTGGCCTCCAGCAGGGCGTAATTGATACCGGCCCTCAGGCGGATCATCGCCGTGGGTTCGATACCCAGCCGGGCGGCAATCGCATCGGCGGTGCGGAAGCCAATGCCGCGGATGTCGCGGGCCAGGCGGTAGGGGTTCTCCGCCATCACCTGCACGGCCTCGTTGCCGTAGGTTTTGAAGATGCGCACCGCCCGGGCGGTGCCGACGCCATGGCTATGCAAAAAAACCATGATTTCGCGCACCACTTTCTGATCGGCCCAGGCCTGGGCGATGCGGCCGGCCCGCACCCTGCCGATGCCCGGCACCTCCCGCAGCCGCTCGGGGGCCTGCTCGATCACCTCAAACACCTCCGCCCCGAAGGCGGTCACCAGCTTGCTGGCGTAGATCGGGCCGATGCCGCGGATCATCCCCGAGCCCAAATACTTCTCAATTCCCTCGGCGGTGGTGGGTGGAGAAGAGCGTAGGAAGTGGGCCTTGAACTGCTGGCCGTGTTCGCGGCTGTTCACCCAGGTGCCACTCACCGTGACCCATTCGCCGGCACTGATCTCGGCGGCGTGACCCACCACCGTTACCAAATCACGGTGGCCGCGGGCCTTGATGCGAACCACGCAGAAGCCGTTCGCGGCGTTGTGAAAAGTGACCCGCTCGATCGAGCCGGCCAGCACCTCGGTGGGCTGGCTGCCCGCCTGGTCGCTCATGCCGCCTGCTGGCGCCTTGGGGCCATGGTCCACCAGGGAATTTCAATCCAGTTCAGCAGTTTGTAGGGGCGGCTGTCGCGGGTGAGGCTCAAGAAGCATGCCGAGGAGCTGGCAGAGAGGAGCTGGCGGAGAAGATGAGCCTGCTGGCCGGAATCCACAGCCGGAAGATCAGCGGCGAGGTGGTAATTGCGTTGCGGGCCTGGCCGCTGAGAAATGCCGTAGAGTTGGGCGAGTCTCAGCATGATCAAGGCTGATTTTTGATCGCCAGTTAAACATTGCCGCTGGCGGAAGCAGGATCAGCCAAACTCATGCAAGGGCTAGATTGTTGATCCCTCATGCCAGCACTACTTCCTCCACTTGCACCCATTCTACTCGCACTCGTTGCACTTGCCACTCCTAACCCTGTACTGGGCCAGGCCCAAGAGAAAAGCAGAGCAGATAACATTCGAGCAGGTCAGGCTTGGCTTCTTGACGTCCTAGAAAGCGGCAGGTCATCGCCAGCTGATGATCCAGGCCAACTAGAGGCATTGAATGGCCGATGGTTCCTTGATGACGCGAAGGGTCAGCCGATTCCATGCAAGCGCACTAGCATCCGAGGGGGATTTGAATAATCTAAAGTCTGGACGGTTGGTCATTTCTTTAAATGCGGGAACGTTGCTCTAAAGCAAAGTGCATCTAACTGGGAGCTGATTGACAGGACTGGAAAAAAGTTTGTTCTTAACGCGAAAGGCGAAGTCGGTGGAACAAGAATGACCATCAGGCTAGATGGAGGCTGGGGCGGACTGCTTTACCTAGTAGGCACCCCGGAGCCAGCAAAAGTGATCCCTGCCCCTGCAATCAGATAAGTTGCACTTCTGCTGACAGCTACTGCTGACTATAATCAAGACTAAGATCACCGATAAAGCCCACAAACAATAAGCCTGGACTACTATCTTTAAAACTTTTAAGCCTGGTGTTAGAGCCCGTTCCAATCGCAGCCAGAGCTAATCAGATCGGAACCGAATGCGATGGCATCTGCCAACAAAAAAGGATCTGAATTATCGAACATACATAGTCAGCCGCAAGATGGGCTAGAAAAGTACACAAACATTACTACTAAATTTTAACATTAAACAATATTTAAATATACTAAATTTGCGACTACAAATATTTCAAATGCCAGGACCCAGATTTGAACTGGGGACACGGCGATTTTCAGTCGCCTGCTCTACCAACTGAGCTATCCCGGCCCGTCGCTTAAGCGACTCAGCCATCTTAGATCACCGCCTGCCCCTGGACCTGCCCCGCGCCGGCGTCCGCGCCAGGCAAGCCATGCCGGCCAGTCTCCAGCCAGCACTGGTAAGGGCATTGGCTGCGGCGCAGGCGGTGGCACCAGTGGTGAGGATGTCGTCGATCAGCAGCACCGGCGGGCGAGGGCCGATTTGTTGGGCTGGTGCCGGCCTGGCCAGGAAGGCACCCTCTTGGTTGGCCAGCCGCAGTTGCCGTCCCAGGTGGTGTTGACCAAGCACTGGTCGGCTGCGGCTGAGTACAGCGGTGTTGAGCTCCGCGCCGAGACGCAGACTCAGCTCCCTGGCGATCAGGGGCGGCAGGGGGTTGGCGCGCCGCTTCCAGCTGGGGATCGGCATCAAAATCAGCCTTGCCGGCAAGTTCCCATCTGGCCGGGCCAGGGCCGCTTGCAGCAGCGGCAGCAGCGCCGTCAGCCAGGGGGCCAGGGCCGCTGGCCGCGGATCGTCCCGCAGCCGCAGCAGATGATGGCGAGCCAAGCCGCCGTAGCTGCCGGCGGCCCACCAAATCAGCGGTTCGATGCCGCTTAAACCCGTTAGCCGCTCGCTTAGGGCCCTGGTGCGCTCAGCCGCCTGGCGATCTGGGCCCGGGCGTCCGGGCGAGCTGGCCGGGCGCGACAGCCAATCGAGAGCCCACCAGGGGTGGGCGGTTGCCATGGGCAGGGCCGTTGGCTTGGGCAGAGCCTTTGCTGATGGCAGAGCCATTGCCGGGGAAAAGGCCGCTGCAGCGGGCAAATCTGTTACAAAGCTCAAGGCTTGCGCCAAGCAATGCCAGGGGGCGATCGGTAGGTGCGTGGGGGCCAGGCCAACTCTGCTGGCAGGGTTGCCACAGGGGCTGGATTGCTAAGGGGCAGGGGCAGCGGCAGGGACAGGGGCAGCCTCTGGCGCTGGCCCTGGTTTGCTTGACCTGCTTTCAGCGGGGCATGGCCCTGATCATGGCCACGAGGGTGCGATGGGCATCCTCGCTGTCGCTGAGGGTGTGGTCAAAGCTCACCTCCACCACCTGGCCATCCGCCTCGATGCGCATCAACTCGGGGGTAACCGCCAGCAGGCTCGCCTGCTGGGCCTCACCTAGGCCGCCGTAGTGCCGGGCATAGGCGAGCACGGCCTCGCCATGGTCATCGTTCATGTGCTTGCAGATCCTGTCGCTCACGGCGGTGGTGAGGGGGTCAGCGGCCATGAGAGCGCTTGCGTATACCCGGATTCTGCTGCCTCAAACGCCGGCCCCGAAGCGTTGCCAGAGCACCAGGGCCAAGCGGATGGCGCTGAAACTCACGTAACCGGCCAGCACCACGAATAGGCCGATGGCAATAGCAGCTTTGATGCGCTCGTTCATGGCGGTGGCAGCACGGTGCTGGCCAGTCTGGCCATACCCATCGCGGCGCTGAGCTGGGGGCGGTTGAGCACGGGCAATCCCAGCAACCTTTGCCGCATGGCGCGCCACTGGGGGTTGTGGGCGCCGCCGCCGAGGCTGATCACCCTGTGTAAAGGCGGTGCCCCCAGCTGGGCCAAGCGCTGCCAGCCCGCTCGCTCGATCTCGGCCAGGCCTTCCAGCAGGGCCTGCAAATAGAGGGCATCACTCACGGGCCGCGGTTCCAGGATCGGCTGCAGCTGGGGGTCGTCGATGGGGAAGCGCTCGCCGATCACGGCGGAGGGCCTCAGCGACAAGCCGCTCGGTTGGGCTGGATTGATTTGTCGGCTCAGTTCAATCAATTGGTCGTCGCTGAAAAACCGCCGCAGGATGCCCGCTCCAGCATTGGAGGCACCGCCCACCAGCCAGCGGCCCGCCACCCGGTGGCAGCTGACGCCCGGGGCTTGGATCGGTTTGTCGCAAAACTGCTTGAGCACCAGGGTGGTGCCCAGCAGGGTGATGCCGTCGCCCGCCTGGGGATTGGCGGCCAACATGGCGGCATTGGCGTCGGTGCTGCCGGCCACCACCTGGCAGCTCTCGGGCAATCCCAGCGCCAGCGCCGCCGCCGGAGCCAGAGGGCCCAGCCGCCTGCCACTGGCCACGATCTGCGGCAGGGCCTCCTGCCAGGGCTGGCGGGCGATGCTGCCGGCCCAGCACTGACCCTCCAGCCTCCAACCAAGGCGCAGGTTGTTGCCCTCCTCCCCCCAGCGCCAATCGCCCAGCAGCCAGCCCATCAGCCAATCGGCTTGGTGGCGCAGCAGCCAGGGGCCATCAATGCCCGCCGCCTTGGCGGCAGTTAGTAACCGCAGCGCCCGGGCCAAGCTGCCACTGGCACTGGCGGCGGGGTCACCAGCGGCGGGGTCAGCGGCGGCGAGGGCAGCGCTGGGCAGCGGGGCCAAGATGGCCGCTAAGGCATCTGCCTGCTCAATACAGGCCAGGGAGTAAGGCAGGGCCAGGCCCAGCTCCCCTGGCGCCAGGCCGCCATCGGGGCGGCAGAGCATCAGGGTGCCGGAGGTGCCGGCCAGGGCGATGCTGCCCACTCGCCTGGAGAGTTGCTTTGGCAACTGACCAACCAGGGTCAACAGCCCCAGCCGCCAGCTTTCGGGATCCTCAAACGCTCCCGGATAGCCGCTGGCCAATTCCGCTAGCAACTCGCCGCTGGCGTCGCAAACGGCGATTCGCAAGCCGCTGCTGCCCAGGTCTACCCCCAGGGCAAGCAGGCAAGGTGCCAGCGCCAGGGGGGCATGGGGGGCGATGGGTTGCATATCTACCCCCTGCAGCAGGGATCCAGGCGGCGGCTGGCGGCTCAGCTGGCGCTGCTGGCCAGCCGCTCGGCGGTCACCCTTTTGAGGGTGGCGACGATGTCGCTCACGTCTTCCCATGGCAGGTTGAGGTCGCTGCGGCCGAAGTGGCCGTAGGCGGCCACGTCCTGGTAGAAGCGACCGCCCCGCTGCTGCGGCAGGTCCCGCAGGTGGAAATTCTCGATGATGGCGCCGGGGCGCAGATCAAAGTGCTCCTGCACCAGGGCGGTGAGGTCGGCATCGCTGATGCTGCCGGTGCCGAAGCTCTCCACCAGGATGCTCACGGGCCGGGCCACGCCGATGGCATAGCTCAGCTGTACCTCGGCTTTGCGGGCCAAACCAGCGGCCACCAGCGCCTTCGCCACATGGCGGGCGGCGTAGGCGGCGGAACGATCCACCTTGGTGGGGTCCTTGCCGGAGAAGGCGCCACCGCCGTGGCGGGCGGTACCGCCATAGGTGTCCACAATGATCTTGCGGCCGGTAAGTCCGGCATCCCCCTGGGGACCACCGACAACAAACTTGCCGGTGGGGTTCACCAGAAAGCGGGTGGTCTCGCGGGAAGGCTGGATGCTCAGGTCACTGGTGGCCGGTTCCACCAGGTGTGTCCAGAGGTCGTTGGCGATCCGCTCGCGCAGGGCTTCCGCCTCGCTGATGCCGTCAATCTCCGGGGTGTGCTGGGTGGAAATGAGAATTGTGTCGATGGCCACCGGCAGGTCGTTTTCATAGACGACGCTCACCTGGGTCTTGCCATCGGGCAGCAGGTATTCGAGGCTGCCGTCGTGGCGCAATTGCGCCAGGCGGCGGGCCAGCCTGTGGGCCAGGCTGATCGGTAGGGGCATCAACTCCGGCGTTTCGTTGCAGGCGAAGCCGAACATGATTCCCTGGTCGCCGGCGCCGATCAGGTCGAGTGGATCGCCGTCATGGTCATCGGCTTCATCCACCCCCTGGGCGATGTCGGGGGACTGCTGATCCAGGGCCACCAGCACGGCGCAGCTGTGGGCATCGAAGCCACCGGCCCTGGCACCGCTGTAGCCGATCTTCTCGATTACGCCCCGCACCAGGCTGTTGAAGTCCACCCGGGCCTGGGTGGTCACCTCGCCGGTGATCAAACAGAGGCCGGTGTTGACAACGGTTTCACAGGCCACCCGAGAAGCTGGATCCTGGGCTAGCAGCGCATCTAAGACCGCATCGCTCACCTGATCGCAAATTTTGTCGGGGTGACCTTCCGTCACCGATTCAGAGGTGAATACGTAGCGGCTCATCCTGCTGCCAGGTACAAGGCCTGTCAGCTTATGCGGCCATCACGGTCAGCTGATCCCAATGGTCTAACCGGGGAAACTGCGGATCCAGTGGTGGCTCGCTGCTCCAGGCGGCGCTGTAGCCGATCACCACGGCTACGCCAGCGGCGCGAGCCATACGCAGATCGCTATTAGCATCGCCGATCAGGGCGCAGTGCTCAGGGGCCACCCCCAGTTCGTCGCAGAGGGCATGCACCGCGGCGGGATTGGGTTTGCGCGGGCTGTGCTCGGCGCTCCAGAGGCCCTGAAAATGATGGGCAAGGCTGTGACTTTGCAAAAAAGCTTCAATTCCACTTAGGTCGTCGTTGCTGATCACCGCGCAACTGAGGCCGGCATCGCTGAGAGATCGCAGCAGCCCATGCAGGCCCGGCGTGACCTCGGAGGCCGAGCCAGGGCCGCCGACCGCCAGGGGATCGGTGATTTCAAACACCGCCTCGGCCAGTTCCACCGCTTCTGGCCAACCCAGGCCCACCTGGGCCAGAGCGGTGGCGGTGGAAATCAAGTTGTGGTCGCGGCTGGCCACCGCCGTGGTGCCGGCTGGGTGCAGGCCGCCATTGCAGAGGCCATAGGCCCGGGCCAGGAGCTGATCTAGATCCGCTGCCACAGCCGCTGCCAATTCAGGTTGCCGCTGCCTCAGCAAGCTGAGGCAGGCCGACAGCCTTGCCCTGGACAGGGCAAGCAGTTTGGGTTCGCTAATCGAAAGGGTGCCGTCCTTATCGAACAGCACCGCCCGAATCCGATCGCCGCGGCCCTCGCTCCCGATCGGTTCACCGCGCAGCAGCAACTGGGCCACGAAGTATTCCTCAGTCGAGGGTGACACCCATCGGCTCGTTGTCCTCGGCCTGCTCCAGCAGCATTTGCTTGTAGCGAGCCGCCATCTCTTCCGCCCGGTCGAACACCTTTTGGGGATCGGTGAGCATGTCGCCGGGTTCGGGCTCCAGGGCCTTGGTGGAGAGGGAGATGCGACCGCGCTCGGCGTCGAGGTCGATGATCATCACCTTCATCTGGTCGTTCACGTTGAGCACCGTGTGGGGAGTCTCGATGTGTTCGTGACTGATCTCGGAGATGTGCAGCAGACCGCTCACCCCACCGATGTCGATGAAGGCGCCGTAGGGCTTGATGCCCCGAACCGTGCCCAGCACCACCTCGCCCACTTCCAGGCGATTCATCTTGCGCTCCACCAGGGCGCGGCGATGGCTGAGCACCAGGCGGTTGCGCTCTTCGTCCACCTCCAGGAACTTGAGCGGCAGGAAATCTGCCACCAGTTCTTCCTTGGCCTTGCGGGTGCTGATGTGACTGCCCGGGATGAAGCCCCGCAGACCCTCGACCCGCACCAGGGCGCCACCGCGGTTGGTGGCGAACACCTCTGAGTAGATGGTGGCGTCTTCTTTTTGCAGTTGGCGCACCCGCTCCCAGGCCCGCTGGTACTCGATGCGGCGGATCGAGAGGGTGAGCTGGCCGTCTTCGTTTTCTTCACTGAGGATGAAGAATTCGCGCACCTCGCCGGGCTCCAGCACGTCGCTGAGGCCCTCAACGCGGTTGATCGACACCTCCTGCAGGGGCATGAAGGCGGCGGTCTTGGCGCCGATGTCGATCATGGCGCCCTTGGCTTCCAGGGCGAACACGGTGCCGTTGACGACGTCACCGGGTTTGAAGTTGTAGTCGTACTTGCTCAGCAGCGAAGCGAACTCGTCGAGGGTGAAGCCCACCCCGTCGAGATCCCGGCGGCTAGCACGGCTGCCCGGGTCATCAGCTGTTGGCACCTCTTCCGGAATGGCGAGGTCGAAATCGTCAACTGCCGCTTCTGCGGCCAGGTCGAGATCGGCCTCGATGCTGGTGAGATCGGAAGGGGTCACGGTCATGGAGTGTCGGCGGCCTGCCAGTAGGCAGTTACGAAGGGATTTGCGCTGCTGCCCGCCAGCAGAGTGCGCAGCCCCACAGCCTATCAAGCCAAGCTGATGCCAGCTGGCCCTGGCTGAGGATCGGACTGAAGATCGGGCTGTGGCTGTGGAACCGGGTCAGCTGTGGCTGTGGCGCCGGCTCAGCTGATCACAGCAAGCCGCACCTTGGTGGTGGCTTGGGCAGCGCCGCGTCGATTTAGCCGCTCTAAAGCGGCCACAAAGTCGCTGATGCCTTGAAAACGGCGATAAACCGAGGCAAAACGTACGTAGGCCACCTCGCTGATCTCGCCCAGCTGCTGCAAAACCAGCTCGCCAATTTCAGCGCTGCCCACCTCTCGACCACCGCGTTGCTGCAGCTGCAGCTCGATCTCATCGACCACCGCTTCCAGGTGAGCGGGCTCCAGGCCGGTTTTTTCGCAGGCCCGCAGCAGCCCGTGCAACAACTTGCCCCGATTGAAGGTCTCCCGGCTGCCGGTGCGCTTAACCACGGTGATCGGCACCGTTTCCACCCTCTCGTAGGTGGTGAAGCGGAAGTCGCAGTTCAAACACTCGCGGCGGCGGCGCACACTCCTGCCTCCATCGGCAGCCCTTGATTCGAGCACCCGGCTATCAGTGTGTTGGCAGGAGGGGCATTGCATCCCCGATCATCACAAGCAACCGTTGCGACAAGTGTAGACACCCGGTCTTGTTTTGAGAAGGGCCGTACGCCAGTTGGCTGTGGACAAAAAAAGCCCCCGCAACGGCGGGGGCAGATCGTTTCAGGTAAACCCTTCGGGTAAACCGCTCAGGTAAACCTCACTTGCCGATCTTCGGTGGATCGCGGAAGGCGATTGCAAAGAAGAGGGTGGCGATCGCCAGGGTGAGGATGAGGATGTAGGCGAAGCTCTCCATGGTTTCTCCTGGTGCTGAGGATCAGCTGAGTTTGGTGCCTGCCGGGGGCACATAGCCCTGGGGCAGACGGCGGGTGGACTTGTCGCCCAGTTTTTGGAACAGGCCGAACTCCACCTGGTCGCCCAGGTCTGGGTCGATACCAGCGAACACATCGCGATACAGGGTGCGGGCCCCGTGCCAGATGTGGCCGAAGAAGAACAGTAGGGCGAAGGTGGCGTGGCCGAAGGTGAACCAGCCGCGGGTGGAGCTGCGGAAGGTGCCGTCGGAGTGGTAGGTCTCCCGGTCGAATTCGAAGGCTTCACCCAGTTGGGCCTTGCGGGCTAGCCGCTTCACATCAGCCGGATCGGTGAAGCTCTGGCCGTTGAGGCTGCCGCCGTAGACGGTGGCGGTGACGCCCGTCTGCTCGAAGGAGTACTTGGCCTCAGCGCGACGGAAGGGGATGTCGGCGCGCACGATGCCTTCGCTGTCCTGGAGAACCACGGGGAAGTTCTCAAAGAAGTTGGGCAGACGCCGCACCTGCAGATCGCGACCCTGGCTGTCGGTGAAGGCGATGTGGCCGATCCAGCCGGTGGGCAGGCCGTCGCCGTTCACCATCGGGCCCACGCGGAACAGACCACCCTTGGCGGGGCTGTTGCCCACGTAGTCGAAGAAAGCCAGCTTTTCAGGGATCGCTTCCCAGGCCTCTTTAGGCGTGGCGCCGTTTTCAATCGCGGTGGTGACGCGGCGATTGATTTCTGTTTTGAAGTAGCTCTGGTCCCACTGGTAGCGGGTGGGGCCAAACAGCTCGATCGGGGTGGCGGCAGCGCCGTACCACATGGTGCCGGCCACGATGAAGGCAGCGAAGAACACCGCCGCGATCGCGCTGGCGAGCACAGTCTCAATGTTTCCCATGCGCAGGGCCTTGTAGAGGCGCTCCGGCGGACGAGAGGTGATGTGGAAGATGCCGGCGATGATGCCGACGATGCCCGCAGCGATGTGGTGGGCCACGATCCCGCCCGGGTTGAAGGGGTTGAAGCCTTCAGGTCCCCAGGAGGGTTGTACCGGTTCCAAGTGACCGCTCAGCCCGTAGGCGTCACTGACCCACATGCCTGGTCCAAACACCCCGGTGAGGTGGAAGGCGCCAAAGCCGAAGCAGGCCAGGCCAGCCAGCAGCAGGTGGATGCCAAAAATTTTAGGCAGGTCGAGGGCGGGCTCTCCGGTGCGGGGGTCCTGCCAGATCTCCAGATCCCAGAAGGTCCAGTGCCAGATGGCGGCAAGGAACAGCAGGCCACTGAAAACGATGTGAGCTGCGGCGACTCCCTCGAAGCTCCAGAAGCCTGGATCGACGGCCGTCTCGCCAGTGATGCTCCAGCCGCCCCAACTTTCGGTCACGCCCAATCGGGCCATGAAGGGCATCACAAACATGCCCTGGCGCCACATCGGGTTGAGCACCGGGTCGGAGGGATCAAAGATCGCGAGCTCGTAGAGCGCCATCGAGCCGGCCCAGCCGGCCACCAGGGCGGTGTGCATGAGGTGCACTGCGAGCAATCGGCCCGGGTCGTTGATCACGACCGTGTGCACCCGATACCAGGGCAATCCCATTGGGAGTTAGTTCTGGGGGTGTTGGGCGATCGTAAGGGTCTCGATGGCTTGACGGAGCCGCTGGTTACGGAGCGCAACTGCCCAGCTCAGAATTGAGCTCGTTGCACCTGTGGCCATGCCCCTGATCCGCTTTGTTCGCGAAGCTCGCGATGTGGAGTGTTATCCCGGCGAAAACCTGCGGGAGGTGGCCCTGCGGGAAGGCATCGCCCTGTATGGAATCAAGGGCGTGCTGGGCAACTGTGGTGGTTGCGGCCAGTGCATCACCTGCTTTGTGGAGGTGCCGGAGGGCACCTCGGCCGCGGCCATGAGCCCCCGCACCGGCGTGGAGGATCAAAAACTGCGCAACCGGCCCCCGAATTGGCGTCTGGCCTGCCAAGCGCTGGTGCAGGAGTCTTTGGTGGTGCTCACCAAGCCCCAGGTGGGCCTGCAGGGCAAGGAGGCCGCCTTCGCCACGGCCCTGGCGGAGCCCCTGGCCGCTGGTCCCATCGCCTGGCCTCAGCCGCCGCAGGCCGAGGCCGAGCCAGACGAGCCGATCGCTGGCGAGCAGCTGGCTGGGGAGCCAGCGGAGGCCGGTTATGGCGCCGCCCCGGAACCGAGGGCGAGCACTACGGGCGATGAAGCGCCTTGATAAGTCGCCCCTTGCCGGTGATACGGTCCCTGAAAACCCGCCCCCAGCGTTGAATCGCCATGGAAACCAACGATCTTGGCTTCGTCGCCAGCCTGATGTTCGTGTTGGTGCCCACGGTGTTCCTGCTGGTGCTCTACATCCAAACCAACAGCCGCCAAGGGGGCTGATCTCCAGCCAAGCCTTGGCGCCCAGTGCCTCACCGCCCCTGGGCGCCAAGTTCAT
>CANHSW010000036.1 GCA_947463165.1 Cyanobacteriota bacterium | reverse complement strand
TACTCGCCCTGGCTTTGGGTGCCTATTTGCTGTTTGAGGGGCTAGAAGGCTTAAGTTTATTTGCGTCAGTTTAGTAATTTAAATCTATCGATTTCAATGCCCCGAGTGACCTATGTTTTTTCGCTTGTTATTGCCAAGTAATCCTAAAATACTTGTTATTTTCGCAATTGTCGTCTTGGGACTGGAAGGCCCAATGTTTCTCAACAAAGACCATTGGGTTGGCTAGTCTCCACTGCTGCGATCTAGCGGATCGGGAAAATTGACCTGGCTTGAAGCTAGCTTTGGTATAAATGGCGACGCTACATTGCCAGTGTAGAATATTGCTTAGAATGGACAGTGCTTGAGCCATGCCCAGCCCCCAGCGTCTCGCCGCCATCCAGGCCATCCAGGAGCGGCCGGCACCGACCACGGCTCCCTCCGCCTCCCTCCAGGAGCTTTGGGCCAGTGACGTTTTCGATCTGGCTAAGATGAAGGCCGCCCTGCCCAAAGACATCTTCAAGTCGGTGCAGAGCACCGTTAAGGAGGGCGGCAAGCTGGACGTGAGTGTGGCCAACGTGGTGGCCCAGGCGATGAAGGAATGGGCCGTTAGTCGCGGAGCCCTCTATTTTTCGCACGTCTTTTACCCGCTTACCAACTCCACCGCCGAAAAACACGACGGTTTCATCTCGGTGCAGAGCGACGGCTCCACCATCTCCGAGTTCACCGGCAAGTTGTTGGTGCAAGGGGAGCCCGATGGTTCCTCCTTCCCCAACGGCGGGATTCGCTCCACCTTCGAGGCCCGCGGCTATACCGCCTGGGATATCACCAGCCCCGCCTTCTTGATGGAGACCCCCAATGGGGTCACCCTCTGCATCCCCACCGTATTCATCTCCTGGACCGGTGAGGCCCTAGACAAGAAAACACCGCTGCTGCGCTCCAATGCCGCAGTGAACCGCGAGGCCCAGCGATTGTTGAAATTGCTCGGTAATACCGAGGTGGCTCCGGTTAATTCCAGCTGCGGCGCCGAGCAGGAATATTTTCTCGTGGATAGCGCCTTTGTGCCCCTGCGCCCCGACCTGCTACTGGCGGGTCGCACCCTATTTGGCTACCCCTCGGCCAAGGGTCAGCAGTTCGACGACCACTACTTCGGCGCCATCCCCCAGCGGGTGCAGGTGTTCATGCAGGACGTGGAACGCCAGCTTTACAAGCTGGGCATTCCCGCAAAAACTCGCCACAATGAGGTAGCCCCCGGCCAGTTTGAGATCGCCCCCTTCTTTGAAGCGGCGAATGTGGCCACCGACCACCAGCAGTTGACCATGACTGTGCTCAAAAGCACGGCCCGGCGCCATGGCATGAACTGCCTGCTGCACGAGAAGCCCTTCGCCGGCATCAATGGTTCCGGCAAGCACGTCAACTGGTCTGTTGGTAACGCCACCCAGGGCAACCTGCTCGACCCTGGCAGCACACCCCACGAAAACCTCCAATTTCTGCTGTTCTGCGGCGCCGTGATTCGTGGCGTGCATCTCTATGGTCCCCTGCTGCGGGCCGTGGTAGCCACCGCTGGCAATGACCATCGCCTCGGTGCCAACGAGGCCCCGCCGGCGATTATTTCCGTATATCTCGGCTCCCAGCTGGAGGATGTGTTCAATCAGATCAAGGAGGGCGATTTAAAGGGCTCCACCGCCGGCGGATTGATGCAATTGGGGGTAGATACCCTGCCCGAGTTCCCCAAGGATCCGGGTGACCGCAACCGCACCTCCCCCTTCGCCTTCACCGGCAACCGCTTCGAGTTCCGCGCCGTGGGTTCCAACCAGTCGGTGGCGGGCCCCCTGGTGGCCCTGAACACGATCCTGGCCGATTCCCTCGGCTACGTGAGCGATCAACTTGAGCAGCAGCTCGCCGCTGGCAGCAGCCTGCCTGCCGCCGCTGCCAGCCTGCTCAAAACGATCATGCAGGACCACGGCAATGTGGTTTTTGGCGGCGACGGCTATTCCAGCGAGTGGCACCAAAAGGCCGTGACGGAAAGGGGACTGGAAAACCTGCCCACCACCGCCGATGCCCTGCTGGTGCTGCAGCGGCCTGAGGTGCGCGACCTGTTCGCAAGGGAAGGAGTGCTCAGCCGCCTGGAGTTGGAAAGCCGTTTTGAGGTTTACGCAGAGCAGTACGTGCTCGCCGTGGAGGTGGAGGCCAAGTTGGTGTTGCAGATCGCCCGCACCCAGATCTATCCCGCCGTGATGACCTACCTGGGCTCCCTGGCCAACTCCCTGCGCTACCAGGAGGACCTGGGCCTGCCCCCCGACCGGGCCACGGCCGGCCGCATCGCCAGCCTCAACCAGGAGCTGCTTAGTAAAGCCAACGCCCTGGAAGCGGCCCTGGCCGAGCCAGCCCACGGCACGGCCGCCCACATGCGCCACTGCGTCGATAACCTGCTGCCCCTGATGCTCAGCATTCGCCAGGCAGTTGATGGCTTGGAAGCCCTCGTTGATGATGCAATTTGGCCCCTGCCCAGCTATCAGGAGATGCTGTTCATCCGCTGATTGAGCTGATTTTGTAGACAGCCGGACCCGGTAAGCATTCGGGCCCAGTAAACAGCCGGGCCCGATAGCCAGCCCGGCTCGGCCGCAGGCAAACTGAATAAGAGTTGTGCCGGCCTATCGCGCTTGGGGCCGCGGACGGCTTAACACCGACCTACGGCGCTACTGCGATGGGTTTTTTCCTCCAGCTCACCGATGCCATCGCCCAGCGACAGTCGTTGCTGGTTACGGGCCTAGACCCCAACCCGGAAATGCTGCACAGCTGGGCCACCAGTCGCGGCATGGCCGGGCGTTCGTTTTTGAGTCAGGCGCGCCACTGGATCAAGGCCGTGATCGAGGCCACCGCCCCCCACGTCTGCGCCTACAAGCCCAGCCTCGGTTTTTATCAGGCCCTGGGGCCCGTGGGTCTGGAGCTATTGCTGGAGGTGCGCGATCTGGTGCCCCGCGACCTGCCGCTGATCGTGGACGCCAAGCACGGCGACCTCAACTCCTCATCCGTGCTGGCCAATTACCTGTTTCGTGAGCTGGGGGCCGATGCGGTGACCCTCTCGCCCTTGGCCGGCCAGGACATCGCCGCCCCCTTCCTGCTCTATCCGGAGAAGGCGGTGGTGATCACCTGCCACAGCTCCAACCAGGCGGCCCGGTTACTGCAGCACTTCCCCACTGAGGAGGATCCGCTCTACCTGCGGATCGTGGCGGAAAGCCAGCTGTGGGCCACGCCAGAACAGCTGTTGCTGGAGGTGGGCACCAGTGATGCAGAGGTGCTGGCGCGGGTGCGCCAGGCGGCGCCGGAGCGTTTTTTGCTGTTGCGCAGCCTCTGGGGCGAGGAGGAAAAATTGCAGGCGATGTTGGCGGCGGGGCTGGGCAGCGCCGGCGACGGCCTGCTGCTGCCCCTGCCCCAAAACCTGCTGGTGGAAGAGGGCTTGGCGGAGCGGGCAGCATTGCTCAAGCAGCGCATCAATAACAGTCGCGATCAACTTTTGGAGCAGCGCCACAGCCAAGACGAGCAGGAGAGCTGCAGCCTTTGGCTGCCCAATCGCCAACAAAGCGACCCGATGGTGGATCTGATTGTAGAGCTCTACGATATTGGCTGCTTGCTGTTCGGCGATTTTGTACAGGCTTCTGGTGCGATCTTTAGCTATTATATCGACCTGCGGCAGATTATTTCGGACCCCAATTTATTCCATCGGGTGCTGTATGCCTATGCGGAGTTGCTGGGTGATTTAGAGTTTGATCGCATAGCTGGTATCCCCTACGGCTCCCTGCCCACCGCCACGGGCTTATCGCTGCAGCTGCATAAACCGTTGCTCTATCCCCGCAAGGAGGTGAAGGCCCACGGCGCCCGCCGCTTGATCGAAGGTGATTTCGAGCCTGGGGATCGGGTGGTGGTGGTGGATGACATCTTGATCACCGGTGGCAGTGTGCTGGATGGCATTGCCAAGTTGGAGACTTCTGGGCTGGTGGTAACCGATGTGGTGGTGTTTATCGACCACGGCGGCGACCATGACCGCCAAGCCAAGCAACGCCTGGCCGATGCCGGCGCCGGCTACCGACTCCATGCTGTTATTGATATCCAGCGGATCACGGCGGTGCTTCATGCCGCAGGAAGACTCAGTGATGCCCAGGCTGGCCAGCTGATTGGACACATCCCGCCGGTGTCGCTGGCGCCCTAACCCAGTGCCGCCTGCCGTTTAGGCTGAACTGGTGCCCCTGTTACCCTCGGGCGCACCCCGACAGATGAAAGAGCGACAGAGTCTCACGATCGGGGAACTGGAGGCGAACTACCCTCTCTATTGCAAGGCCCTGAGGATGTTGTTGCAGGCCGGCAAGCCCCTGGCCACCATCCAGCGCACCCTCTGCTGGAGCCGGCTGGAGAGCCTGCACACCTGTCTGCCCAACCGCTACAAGGATCCCGATTACCTCTGCACTGTTTTCAAGAGGGATTTGGGTTAGAACTGCCACCTCTGTAGCCGTGACTGGAGCCCGGATTGGTGAAGTCGATCTCCGATCCTTTTCTGCGGCGTCCGGTCTTCACGCTCGTCTGCAGTTTGCTGGTGCTGTTGGCGGGTCTGGTGAGCCTGCCGCTGCTACAGGTGGAAAACCTGCCGCCGATTGCCCCCAGTAGGGTCACGGTGCGGGCTAACTATCCCGGGGCCAGCCCGGAGGTGGTGGAAGAGGGGGTCACTGCCCTGATCGAGCGGCAGCTGAATGGATTGGAGCGGCTCGATGCGATTCGCTCCACCAGTTCGGCCAGCGGCAGTGTGATCACCCTCAGCTTTGAGGGGGGTAACCCAGAGCTGAACCAAATCAATACCCAAAACGAAACCTCAGTGGTGCAGCGGCAGCTGCCCGCCCAGGTGGCTCGTTTTGGTGTGCAGGTGCGGCGCAGCTCCGACGACCTGCTGATGGTGCTCAGCTTCAGCGCCGAACGCAGCACCTATGGCGACACCTTTCTCAGCGGCTGGGTGAATCAGGTGGTGACAGAGCGGTTGCGCCGGGTGCCTGGGGTGGGCGATGTGAGCCTCAACGGCGGCAGCAACCTGGCGTTTCGGCTCTGGCTCGACCCCCAGCTGCTGGCCCAACGCCAGCTCACGATTGCCGATGTGCGCACAGCCCTGCAACAGCAGAACCTGCTGGCCGCCCTGGGGGAGGCGGGCGATGCCCCCAGCCCTGAGGGCCAGGCCCTCACCCTGCCCCTGCGCCTGGAGGGGCGGCTGCGCAGCGCAGAGGATTTCCAGCGGTTGGTGGTGGCCCGCAGCGCCAATGGCGGCGTCACCATGCTGCGAGACCTGGGCCGGGTGGAACTGGGCAAGGAGAACTACGACACGATCGCCACCGACCTGCAGGGTCGCACCACCGTGTCGGTGGTCATTTATCAGCGCGACGGCAGCAACGCCATCGCCGTGAGCGAAGCGGTGAATGCTGCCCTGGCCGAACTGGCCCCCCAGTTTCCGCCCGGGGTGGATCAGGAGTTGATCCTCGATGAGGCCGATTTTGTGCGCGGCAGCATCGATGGCGCCATCGACAGCCTGCGCGATGCTGTGCTGCTGGTGCTGGTGGTGTTGCTGCTCGGGCTGGGCAACAGCCGCCTGGCCCTGGTTACCGCCCTGGCTGTACCGGTGGCCCTGGTGGGCGCCTTCAGTGTGTTGCTGATCAGTGGCCAATCGCTGAACAGCCTCACCCTGTTCGGGATGGTGTTGGCCAGCGGCCTGGTGGTGGACGACGCCATCGTGGTGAGCGAAGACATCGGCCGGCGGCTGGAGCTGGGCATCGCCCCCCTAGAAGCTGCGCGCCAGGCGATGGCGGAATTGGGCGGTGCCGTGATCGCCACCTCGCTGGTGCTGGTCGCGGTGTTCGTGCCGGTGATCGGTTTAACCGGCAGCATCGGCCGCCTCTATGGGCCGATCGCGATCACGATTGCCTCCTCTATAGCTTTTTCCACCTTCAATGCGATCAGCTTTACGCCGGTGGCGGCCAGGGCGCTGCTGCAGGCCCAGCGGGCGGAACCGGCCTGGTTGCTGCGCTGGATCGATCCACCCCGCCGTGCCCTGGAATCACTAGAGGCTCCCTACGGCCGCTGGCTGGATTGGGTGATGACCAAAAAGCGCGCCTTGGTGGCCCTGTTGCTATTTGGTTTGCTGCTCACCGGCATCGCCCTGCAGCTGCGGCCGCGGGCTTTCATTCCCCAGGAAGACAACGGTCAGATTCGGGGAGCCGTAATCCTGGCCGATGGGCTGGGGGTGCAGCAAACCCAGGCCGTGCTGGATAAGGTGCGCCAGCTGGTGCAGAAAGAACCGCTGATTCGGCGTGCCAATTTCTATGCCGGCCGCTCCTTTGGTGATAGCAGTCCGAATAAGGGAACTTTCTTTCTGCGCCTGGCCCCGATAGAGGAGCGCCGCGGCGCCGAGGCCAGCAGCGCCGCGATCAGTGAACGGCTGAACCGCAGCCTGCGCAAGGGAATTCGCAATGCCGTGGTGCAGCTGAGCGAGGCCCCCAGTGTGCGGGGTTTTAGTTCAGAGGGGGGCTTGGAACTGGATTTACTTGATACCAGCAATGGCCAGCTCAGCCTGGAGGCTTTTGAGCAGGAGGCCCGGGCCTTCATGGCTGCCGCCAATGCCACCGGTGCCTTTGAACGGGTTTCCAGTCGTTTCAATGCCTCTGCGCCTCAGATTGAACTGATTCCCGATCGGATGATGATGGCTTCTCTAGGGGTGGATCTGGGCACTGTTATAGACACTATTGGCGCCAGTTTTGGCAGTGATTATGTAAATGATAGCTTTGAAAGTGGCCAGGTACGCAGGGTAATTGTGCAGCTTGAGGGCCAGTCCCGACGCGATGCTGCCGATTTGCTGGCGCTGCAGGTGCGTAGCCGCGCCGGCCTGTTGATTCCCCTGGGCCAGCTGGTGCGGATTGAGCGGGGAACGGCGCCGGCCAGCATCAACCACAGCCGATTGGTGCGCTCGATATCGGTGCGGGCGCTGCCGCGCTCCGGCGTGAGCAGCGGCCAGGCGATGGCGATTCTTGAGCGGCTGCATCAAGAGCGTGATAGCCAGAGCACCGGCCTGGAATGGGCTGGTTTGGCGCGGGAAGAGGCCAGGGCGGGGGGGAGCAATGGCCGCATTTTTGGCCTGGCCATCCTGGTGATGCTGCTGGTGCTGGCGGCCTTATACGAAAATTTCATCGATCCCTTGATCATCCTGATCACCGTGCCCCTGGCGGTGCTCGGCGCCCTGATCGGCTTGGCACTGCGGGGCTTACCCCTCGATGGCTATGGCCAGATGGGCTTACTGGTATTGGTTAGCCTGGCGGCCAAAAATGGCATTTTGATCGTGGAATTTGCCAACCAACGCCTGGCCACAGGTATGCCATTGGCGGAGGCTATCCAGGGGGCCGCAGTAGCCCGCCTGCGACCAATTTTGCTAACCGCCTTTTCATCTTTAGCCGGCTTTGTACCATTATTGATTGCCACTGGCTCCGGCTCCGGCAGTCGCATTAGTATTGGCACGGTGGTATTTTTCGGTCTATTAATTTCCACAGCCTTGAGTTTGTTTGTGGTGCCAGTGATTTATCGTATGGTAAAAGGCTGGGAGCTGGGTAGGCAAGAATTGTGAATCTATTTGCTTTGTAATTTGCACCTTGAAAAATTCCAATCCCACCTTGCTTATGAGTTCGGCATAATTGCGGTAACTGGGCGAATCGCAACTCTCAGATGCCAGGCGGGGAATTTGCGAAGCGCCCTTGTCTTGGGCCAGGGAAGCTGATCCAGCCCTAGCCTTTCTCCGCTTTGTTCTTCACATTACTTTTCGCTTTACCCATCGCTTCAAGCTACCTTTAGCGGTCGCTGCCGCCCTGCTCAAGGCTGCCTCACCAGGGCTGCGTAACATTTGCTACCAGCATTAGCAGTAAATGCTGCCCAGGGCCACCGGGCGCTTTGCCTAGGTTCTGGGCACGATGCCCGATTACCTGTCTTGGCCCTACACCGCCACTCCTCCAGGCGCAATTGCCTGCTCTTGCTGGCAGCTGTCGCGATGCTTGGCGGCGGCGGCTATGGCCTGCAGATGGCCCGTGGGGCCCAGAGCCAACAGCAGGAAGTGAACGTTTATTCAGGCCGCCATTACAACACCGACAAGCGCCTCTATGAGCGCTTCACCCAGCAGACAGGGATCAAGGTGAACCTGTTGGAGGGCAAGGACGACGAACTGATCCAGCGCCTGCGCAGCGAAGGCACCAATGCCAAGGCCGATTTGTTGGTGCTGGTGGATGCGGCCCGCATCTACCGCGCCCAGCAGGCAAACCTGTATCGACCGATCCGCTCTCGCCAGCTAAACAGTGCTGTGCCCGCCAACCTGCGCGATTCCCAGGGTCGCTGGTTCGCCCTCACCCGCCGTGCCCGCCCGGTGATTGTTAACGCTGCGCTCGTAAAACCGAGCTTGATCCGCACCTATGCCGACCTGGCGCGGCCGGAACTGAAGGGCAAGTTGTGTCTGCGCGATCGGGCCAATGTTTACAACCAGTCGCTGGTGGCAGACCAACTTATTCAGCACGGCACGGCAGCCACTAAAACCTGGCTGCAGGGCATGGTGGCCAATGTGAAGCAGCCCTTGTTCTCCTCCGACACGCCGATCGCCCGGGCCGTCGGCAGGGGCGAATGTGGCGCAGCAATGGTGAACCACTACTACCTGGCGCGCCTGTTGGCCGCCGACAGCAGTGCCGCCGACCAGGCCACCGCCGCCAAGGTGACCGTGGTTTGGCCTAAGCCCACCCACGTGAATATCTCCGCCGGGGGCGTCACCCGCTACGCCCGCCACCCCCAGCAGGCCCAAAAGCTGCTGGAATTTCTCGCCTCCCCCAGCTCCGGTGAGGGCTATGCATCCGCCAATAACGAATATCCGCTCAAGGGATGGGGAAACAACCCAATCCTCAAGCGTTTCGGCAGTTTCACCGCCGCGCCGGTGAGCCTTGAGCAGGTGGGTCGGCGCAATGCCGAGGCCGTGCAGCTGATGAGCCAGGCTGGCTGGCAGTAGGTGTCTTGGAGTTTGAGCGGAAGAGCTTCCCCGGCGGAAAGGCCGGGTTTGGGCAGGGCAGGGCTGCTGTTGGCGGTGCTGCTGATCGGACTGTTGGCCCTGGCGCCCCTGGCGGCACTGCTGCGGGATGCCCTGTTCAGCGCTGAACCTGGCGCCGCCGGCCTCGGCGCCGATGGAGCAGCCCAAATTCGCGGCACGCTGCTGTTGGTGGCCGGCGAGGGGTTGCTCGGCACGGTGCTGGGCACGGCCACTGGCTGGCTCACCGCCGTTTGTCGCTTTCCGGGCCGCCGCTGGCTGCGCATGGCCCAGCTGCTGCCCCTGGCCTTTCCCGCTTATTTGCTGGCGGCCAGTTTGATCGATTGGGGTAGCCAGAACGGCATCCGCATCTACGGCATCTGGTGGGCGGTGCTGCTGCTAAGCCTGGCCAATTACACCTATGTGTTTTTGCTCAGCACCGAAAGTTTTGCGATGAGTGGCCGCCAGCTGCTGGAGGCCTGCCGCAGTTTGGGAGTGGGGCCATGGCAGAGTTTTTGGCGGGTGGCTTTGCCGCTGGCGGCCCCTTCGATTGGCGCCGGCGTGGCCCTCAGCGCCATGGAGGTGGTGAATGAATTGGGAGCGGTGAGGTTGCTGGGGGTGCCGAGCCTGTCGGCTGGAATTTTGAATCGCTGGCAGATCGATGGCGACCCCCGGGGGGCGGCCCTGTTGGCGCTCACCGCCCTAGCCATCGTGATCCTGCTGCTGGCGGCCGAACGGGCCCTGAGGCGCCGCAGCCGCCGCTGGAACCTGGGTACCGGCAGCGTTAGTTGCCAGGTGTGGCCGCTTACGGGTTGGCGCGCAGCAGCCGCCATTGGCGTCACCCTGCTGCCACCGCTGGCCTGCCTGCTAATTCCGGGCCTGTGGATTTTGCAGGGTTGGCAGGTGATGGCGGCGGAACCATTGAGCGAATTGCTGGCGTTGGCGGGCCGCAGCTTTGGCCTGGCTCTGCTGGTAACGGCGATCACGGCCTTTTGTGCCCTGCTGCTGGCGATCATCCGCCGCTGGAGTGATCGACCGCTGGTGCATCAATTCAGCTTTATGGCCGGCCTGGGCTATGCGATTCCAGGCAGTGTGCTGGCCCTGGGGTTGCTGCTGTTGGGGGGACCGCTGCAGCTAAATCCAGTGCTGTTGCTGGTGTGGGGCTATGGGGTGCGGTTCATGGCCGTATCCAAGCAGGGTCTCGACGCCGCCTTGGAAAGGATTCCGGTGAGTATCGATGAAACAGCCACCAGCCTGGGCTGCAGCTGGTGGCAGACCCTCGGTCGCATTCATTTGCCGCTGCTGCGGGGCCCGCTACTGGTGGGTTTGCTGTTGGTGTTTGTGGATGTGGTGAAGGAATTACCGCTCACCTTGTCGCTGAGGCCGTTTGATTTTGATACTTTGGCGGTGCGGGTGTTTCAGTACGCTAGTGATGAAAGGGTGGGCTATGCCATGGCGCCGGCCCTGGTGATCATGGGCTTTGGTTTATTGGCGGCGATCGCCTTGATCCCCTCATTGGAGGAGCGGAGTTGAACATGAACGGCGATTTGAGCGCAGCCCATCTGCAGCTGCGGGGCGTCTGGCACCGCTACGCCAACGGCCATGGCAACGGCACTGGAACTGGCATTGCCAGTGGCGACTCTGGGGGCTGGACCCTGCGCCAGATCGATCTATCGCTGCAGCGAGGAGAGCTGGTGGGTTTGCTGGGGCCATCGGGTTGCGGCAAGACCACCTTGCTGCGGCTGGTGGCGGGCTTTGAGCGCCCGGCGCGGGGGTCGGTTTGGATAGAAGGCCGCCAGGTGGCCGGCGCCCAGCACTGGCTGCCGGCGGAACGGCGGGGGGTGGGCATGGTGTTTCAGGACTACGCCCTGTTTCCACACCTGGATGCCTGGCAAAACGCCTGCTTTGGGCTGCGGCGCGGCCAAGACTTGAGCCGGGTGCGCTGGCTGATGGAACTGCTGGGGTTGGAGGGCCTGGAGCGCCGCTATCCGCACCAACTTTCGGGTGGCCAGCGGCAGCGGCTGGCCCTGGCCAGGGCCCTGGCGCCGCAGCCCAAGGTGCTGCTGCTGGATGAACCCTTCTCCAACCTGGATGTGGAGGTGCGGCTGCGCCTGCGCAGCGAGCTGCCCCGGGTGCTCAGCAGCGTTGGCGCCAGTGGCCTGATCGTGACCCACGACCCGGAGGAGGCGCTGGCCATCTGCAATCGGGTGGCCGTGCTGCGGGACGGGGTATTGCATCAATGCGCGCCGCCAAGGCAGCTGGTGCAACAGCCGGCCACCGCCTTCGTGGGCCGTTTCGTGCTGCAGGCCAACCTGCTGCCCGCCAGCCTGCAGGCCGGTGATTTAGTGACGCCGCTGGGCATCATTCCCGCAAGCCAATGGCGCTGGGCTGGGAATAGCCAGCCAGGCGATAGTTTGCATCAAGCTGGCCAGCCGCTGGAGGTGATGTTTAGCCAGGAGGATCTGCAGTTGCAAAGCGATCCCCACGGCGATTGGCAGCTGATGGGCCGCGAATTTCTCGGCCCCGCCTGGATGGCCCTGCTGGAGGGCCGGGGCCAGCGGTTACGGCTGAAGCTGCCCCTAGACCATCCTTGTGAGCTGGGTATGCAATGCAGGGTGACGCTGCGCCCCCAGGCCGTCGCCACCCTCTTCGGCTCGGCCGAGGCGGCAGGCCTGGCTAGTGGTGCCATGGCTGGCGGTGGTCTTGCTAGCGGTGGTGTTGCCAGTAAGGGTTCATCAGCCGTTGGTGTTTGATCTGGCGGTTGGAGTTTGATCTAGCTGGCGATGGGTGATCAGGCCTTAGACCCGTGATCTGGCCGTAGATGGGTGCTCTCGCGGTT
>CANHSW010000035.1 GCA_947463165.1 Cyanobacteriota bacterium | reverse complement strand
AGCGTGCTCGCCATGGCATTGGCTATGTTTCCCAGGGGCGGGATATCATCCCCCAGCTAACTGTCCGCGAGAATCTTCTGCTGGGCATGGAAGCACTGCCCGGAGGTCTGGCCAAGAACCGCCACATCGATCCAATCGTATTTGACCTATTTCCGATTCTAGAGAAATTCCTGGGCCGCAAGGGTGGAGATCTCAGCGGTGGTCAGCAGCAGCAATTAGCCATTGCCCGTGCCATGCTAGGCAAGCCTAAGTTATTGCTCCTTGATGAGCCAACAGAGGGAATTCAACCCTCAATTATCTTCGATATCGAGCGTGCCGTGCAGAGAATTATGAAAGAAACCGGCATTAGTGTGCTTCTAGTTGAACAGCATCTGCATTTTGTTCGTCAATCCAGCTATTATTATGCTATGCAGCGAGGCAGCATCGTTTCCAGCGGTCCCACGGCCTCCCTCTCCGAGGATGTCGTCAAGGAATTTCTTACCGTCTAATAGCTATATAATATTATGCATATAATAATATGCCGCTTTTCGTGCTGCTTGTGAAATTTTGTCCCCAGTTGCCCAGGTAGTCAAATCACCAGCCGTTGAAATATTCTTGAGATCATCATGGCGTTAGGTTTTCGATAGTGAGGCAAATTCGTCTCGCTTTTTTCCGGCCACTTTGTCGTGGTATGGCTAACTAGGGTAATCGCCTATTGTCTCTAGTTTAGGATCCGAAGCCTTGTTAATGCCTTTAGCCTTGTTGTCGCCTGTGGGCTTGTTATTGCCTGTGAACAGGCCATGGCTAGTTCCCTTGCCCCGAGCTTCTCCCAGGTCCCCACTTCCCGCATATGACCTCCGGCTTCCTAGGGGTTACCAGGGGACGGTGGAAGTACCCACCGGGGCCTGGGGAGCGCCTTGGGGAACGCATACAGCCCCGATCTGCAAGCCAGGTGTTTGGGGGAATGAAATCAAGGAATGGAGGCTAAGGAGACTCTGGAAAACCTCCGATTAGGCGACATATGTTAGCTAAGGGAAATTGCCAGATTAGTGCTCCATTGATAATGGCTATGGTTTTCCAGCATCTCCCTTGCGATTGGTAACTTCATCAAAGCTTGCTTCATATTAACCTGCCTGGGCCTTGCTAATCAAAATAAATAAATCTATGATGGAAGGATTGCAAAGCTTCTTTCTGCGATTCCACGGCGCGTTTTTTCTATTTAAGGCCATCTCGCGATAAATATGTCGGCTTTGGATATAGCACGCACACCTTTCGTCGTTTTCCCGTGAATTGTGGTGAGCTATATCTGGCTTCCGAGGGGGCGCTAATTCTTCTCGTATTGCTCATCTTGCTTATCTGCCTTCTTTGCTTATCTGCCTACTCTGGCTGATCTACTTCATCTGACTCATCTGCCTTGGTTGGCTCGTTTTGCTCGCCTGGCTCGTGCACTCTATCTATATTTATAGCTGTTTCCCTCCTTGGTTATTGTCATAAAAATGCCCCGAATCCAGCGGCAGTTGAACAGTAATCAAGCTGGATGGCCAGATGCCAGGCCGACATGCACATTCGCTCAATCGCCAGGAGCATTAGCAACAGCCACGGTTGAGCATCCATGGCCTGGCGCCTTGGGCATTTTTAAGTCGTGGCTTGTTTTCGCTGCCCGTTTCTTTGCGCACAATAGTGGGATCTTTGCTTTCGGTTTTTAAGCGCAGAGGCCCGCAGAGCGCCATCGGTGGGCTGAATACGCGGTTGCCTTTAATCCCGCAATCAGGGCATTCAGTGTTAGAGTCACGGGCATCAATTGAGCGCCAAACTTCATAATTATCGCAGCCCTGGGGGCAGCTGAACTCATAGACTGGCATGGTGAGATTGGGCGCTTTCTGGGTGGGGTGGTGGAGAACTGGAAGGGGGAAAGGGGCCGGGGCTTGAGCGATGGCCGCCTTTAACAAAATGAAATTAAACCTAGATGAATATTCAAAATTTTCGCAGCAAGATTGAGATAAGGTTAAGATAATGGCTCGGTTAGAACTTGGGTACTTGGGGTGCCTCGGCTAGGCCTTGTGAACTTGTGGCCGAAAGTCGAGTTGCGAGGCGGGAAAAGGGAGGGGGATATATCCCCTCCCTTGAGATGCTAGAGGCTGGCGCTTAACGGGGCAAGATGTCTTGATTGAAGATCGATGTGGGAATGGCCAGGGTGGCGCAGGCGTTGGGGATGTCCACGATGCCGCTGATGCGACCTTCCACGGGAGCACAGCTTAATAGCAGATAAGCCTGTTCGCCGGTGTAGCCAAACTTCTTGAGATATTCGATGGCATTCAAGCAGGCGCGACGGTAGGCAATGTGCACATCCATGTAGTGCTGCTTGCCGGTGAATTCATCAACTGAGATGCCTTCGAATACCAGGTAATCGGTAAAATGTGGCTCCACGGGGCTGGTCTTGAACATGGGGTTAACCATGCCGTACTTGGCTACGCCACCCTTGATGATATCCACGTGGAGATCGAGATAGCCAGACATCTCGATGGCGCCGCAGAAGGAGATCTCGCCGTCGCCTTGGGAGAAGTGGATGTCTCCCATGGATAGCTTGCCACCTTCTACGTAAACTGGGAAGTAAATCCTGGTGCCCTTGGTGAGATTTTTGATGTCGCAGTTACCACCGTGCTCCCGCGGTGGCACGGTGCGGGCCGCCTCGTTGGCAACCCGCTCAAACTCGGAGCTGGCCAGGGTGCCGAGGATGGCGCTATTGGGGTTGGGCAGGGCGGCCAGCACCGGTTCGCTGCCCGATAGGCCGGCGCCATAGGTGCGGATGTCTGGGGCGGTATTCACTAGCTCTGTTTCGCGCCGATTCCACTCCTTGAGCAGCTCGTGGGAGGGGGCGCAGCCAATCAGACCGGGGTGGGTGATGCCGGCAAAGCGCACGCCGGGAATGTGGCGGGAGCTGGTATAGATGCCTTCAAAGTCCCAAATCGCCTTGGCGGCATTGGGGTAGTGGTCGGTGAGGAAGCCACCACCATTCTCCTTGGCGAAGATGCCAGTAAAGCCCCATTCATCACCCTGAAGGGCTCCAACATCGAGAATGTCGACAACAAGAATGTCGCCGGGTTCAGCGCCATTAACCCATATGGGGCCACTGAGAACGTGAACCACTTCTAGGTTTACATCGGCAATATCTTTGGGGTCGTCGTTGTTTTTAATCTGGCCGTCCGTCCAGTCTTTGCATTCGATCCTGAACACGTCGCCTGGATTGACGGAAACCACTGCCGGGATGTCTGGGTGCCAGCGGTTGTGACCTGGCATTTCCTGTTGATCCATCGGCTTGGTGAGATCAACCTTGAACAGTGTTTGCGGCATGGGGCCAGGGTTTCATTCCAGGCGAAATCAAACGACAGCCCCAACAGCAGAGTGTGTAACTGTTGATACTTTCTCTGCGATCGCTGGCATGGCTGGGCCCTGGGCAAGAGCCAGGAGCCCAGTGGCCTGGGCCAAACTCCCGGGCACTGCCCTTGGGCATAATCGCTAGGGCTATTTGCTCATAACAATGGCTCCAGGCCACTGCTGGGTGGCAATGCTGGGGTCCTGGCTTTCGCCTTGGGGCCCCGGCCGTTGGCAAAGGCAGATGCCCGTTAGCAAAGGCAGAAGGCTGTTGGCAAAGGCAGAAGGCCGTTAGCAAAGGCAGAAGGCGGGATGCTTTGCGTTAGCTGTTTAAGCATTGCCAGCGGTTGGTCCTGGCTGGCTGGCTGGCTGGGGGTCTAGCGCTTAGGGCGATCGTCAAAATCGCCGCGCCGGCACATGTTGTCCCTTAAACGTGCTGTCCAGGGGCCGGGATCGCGACCCATTTTCTCCTCTTTGCTCTTGGCGTAGTGGAACAAAATCTGCCAGCTGGTTTTGCCCAGGGAGTTTTTGGCTTCTGCCACCTTGCTGAGCTCACGGCCGTAGAGGTTGTCATAGGTGGGCCAGCCGGGCAGGTTCGGCATGCTGCATACCGCATTCACCGTGTAAAGCTGCTCTTGGCCATCGCTCCGCAGCCGCACCACGCCCCCCAGCAGGCTGTTGGGCACAGTGCCACCGCGGGGGGCTTGCACCAGTTCCAGGCGCTGCTTGCCGCTGATCACCAACAGATCTCCGGGCTTGGCGGTGGACACCGGCTGTTCACCTTTGCCAGTGCAGCCCAGCAGCCCAAAGCCCAGGGCCAGCGCCACCGCGCCGATGCCGGCCCATGCCCCAGCAGGCTTCGCCATAGCGCTTTCCTTGCCCAGATCGATGCTGAACCTTTTTTACTCCCGGCCTTGAGCACTGCCTAATTCAGCACTTCTGCTCTGGAGCCGGCCTGCAATTGAGCACTGCTGGGCGCCGCCGCTCAGGCCGGCAGCAGACCACGCCAAAATCGCTTCGCCGCCCCGGGTTGAACCTCGGCCAGGGCCAGCCCCTCGATGGCGCTGATCGGCCTGCAGCCGAGGCTGTTGATTAGCAGGGCTGCGGGGATCTGGCCGCTGGCAAATTCACTGAGCTCAATGGGCTGCTGGGCCTCCTGGGCCAGACCCAATTCCAGGGCCCGGCGACGCATCACCCCCGGCAGGCAGCCGCTGGCCAGGGGCGGGGTGCACCACTGGCCAGCCCGCAGCACCAGCAGGTTGGCGGTGGTGCCGCAGCAGAGGCCGCCGGCACTGCTGGCCAGCAAGGCCTCGTCGGCGCCGGCGGCGCGAGCTTGGCGGCGGGCCTGGATCGCGGAGCCGTAGGCGAAGCTCTTGCAGCGGCTCAGCAGACTGGTGCTGCAGCGCCGCTCGGTGGCGCTAACGATCACCGTTAAGGGGGCAAAGCAGGGCGTCGCCGCCGATAGCTGTAGCCAAAAGCGCTGGCCAGGGCCGCCCTCGGCAGCACCCGGCGGCAGCTCGATGCCGCGACCGCCGCCGCCGCGGCTCCAGTTGAGCCGCAGGGCACCGCCGCCGATGCCACTGCGGGCCACCGCCTCGGCGGCCAACTGGCGCACCCGTGCAGCCCCCGGTGGCGGCGCCATGCCCAACAGGGCGGCGCCGCCGTGCCAGCGCTCCAGGTGCTCCTTCAGTAGCTGGGGCTGGCCCCGCTCCACCAGCAGCGTTTCGAACAGGCCGTCGGCCAGCAGCAGGCCGCGATCGTGCAGCGGTAGGCCCAGCGCCGCCGGCTCGCCCCAGCGGCCCGCCCCATCGGGGCTATCGATCCAGGCGATGGCGGCTGCCATCAGGCCAGGGCGTCGAGCAGGGGCTGCAGCTTCCAGCCCAGTTCCTCCGCCTCGCCGGCCGGGTCGGAGTCGGCCACGATGCCGCAGCCGGCATGGGCCCGCAGGCTGCGGCCCCGCACAAACAGGGAGCGAATCAAAATGCTGCTGTCGAATTCGCCGGTGGGCGTCAGCCGGAACAGGGAGCCGCAGTAGGGCCCTCGGGGCACCGGCTCCAGCTCCCCCAGCCGTTGACAGGCCCGGATTTTGGGCGCTCCGCTGATCGAGCCCCCCGGCCAGCAGGCCCGCAGCAGCTGCACCAGGTTGGTATTCGGCCGCAGCTGGCCCCGCACCACCGAGGTGAGGTGGTGCACCTGGGCGTAGCTCTCGAGGGCCACCAGTTGGGGCACCGCCACGCTGCCCGGCCGGCAGACCCGGCCCAGGTCGTTGCGCAGCAGATCCACGATCATCACGTTTTCGGCCCGGTCCTTGGGGCTGGTGATCAGGTCTGCGGCGGCTTCGGCATCGGCGCTGGCCTCGCCATGGCGGGGCCGGGTGCCCTTGATCGGCCTGGTTTCCACCCAGCCCTGGCCATCCAGTTGCAAAAAGCGTTCCGGGGAGGCGGAGAGCACCGCTTCCCCAGCAGCTTCCCCCGCAGCGATCGCTAGCCCCCCGAAGGGAGCCGGGCAGCGCTGGCGCAGCCGGCCGTAGAGGGCCAGCAGATCGGGCTCCGCCTGCAGCTGGTGCTCGCAGCAGGCGGTGAGATTGGCCTGGAACAGGTCGCCGGCGGCGATGCGAGCGCGGATCTGATCCACCTGCTCGGTGTAGCT
This sequence comes from Cyanobacteriota bacterium, assembly GCA_947463165.1. Lineage (GTDB taxonomy): Bacteria > Cyanobacteriota > Cyanobacteriia > PCC-6307 > Cyanobiaceae > UBA5018. The sequence goes on along the minus strand of CANHSW010000035.1, from coordinate 5,929 downwards.
CTGGCGGCTTGTGTGCCACTGCCAGAGATGCAGCGGGATCGGTCCTGGGCTGGTCAGCGGCGCAGCGGCAGCACCGGGGGGCAGGGCCTCGATCAGGGCCGTCAGCTCTGCCATCAACCCCCGTTCACTGCCCTCTAGCCAGAGCTGCTGGCCTTGGGCATCGATCGCCAGCACCGGATCGTGGCGCGCCGCCCAGAGGCTGGCCATGGGCGAGGAGCGCCAGTGGGCCGCCGGCTCCACCCAGGCGCCCGCTTCGTAGGCCAACCAGCCCATCCAGTGGCCGCCACTGCGGGCCATCGTTTCCAGGGCGATGAAGGGATCACTGGCGTTCGCCTCGCCGGGCAGCCCGCGGCAAACCAGTTGCTGGTGGGGGGCCACGCCGAGCCGCCCGATGCCGGCCAAGGGACTTTCGTTGCCATCGAGCCACACCAGCCCGGCCGGGCCGTAGTGGTGGGCCAGGGCCTGCACCACCAGCAGCGGCTGCCGCCAGGGCAGCGGCTGCCGCCGCCAGGTAAGGCCGCTCATGCCTCCCGCTGGCTACTGGCCAGATCAGCTCGACCCGCCTCGATCAGGGCCCCATCGCGAATCCGGCAGCTGTCGCAGAGCCCGCAGGGCTGGTGGCCGCCGCTGTAGCAACTCCAGGTGTCGGCGATCGGCACCCCCAGGCGCAGGGCCTGCCGCACAATCTCCAACTTGCTCCAGTTCACCAGCGGTGCCCAGAGGCGGGCGCCGCGGCCCTGGCGGCCCGCCCTGCTGGCCAGGTCCGCCAGGGTCTGGAAGGCGGTCAGGTAATCGGGCCGGCAGTCGGGGTAGCCGGAGTAGTCCACGGCGTTCACCCCCAGCACCAGGGCTTCTGCGCCGCGGGCCTCCGCCAGGCTCAGGCCCAGGGCGATGAACACCGTGTTGCGACCCGGCACATAGGTGTTGGGAATGCCGCTCGCTTCCACGCCAGAGGTGGGGATGGCGATGGCGCTGTCGGTGAGCGCCGAGCCGCCCCAGGCGGCCAGGTTCACGTCTATTACATGGTGCTCCACCAGCCCCAGCCCGGCGGCCAGGGCGGCGGCGGCCTCCAGTTCCCGCAGGTGGCGCTGGCCGTAGTTGAACGAGAGCCCGATCACCCGGTAGCCCGCTTCAATGGCCAGGGCGGCGGCGGTGGCCGAATCGAGCCCGCCGGAGAGCAGGGCGATGGCCAGGGGGGGGGCGTCAGCAGGCATGGCCTGAGGCTGGCAGATGGAGGCCATTACCTGCCAGGGGCAGTGACCTGCTCTAGGCATTGACCTGCCAGGGGCACCGGTGCTCGTCAAAATGTCGCCAGTGCGCTGGCAATGCCCATGCTTCGTCCACTGATCGCCCTGGCGTTCACCGGCTTGGCCCTGGCGGCGGCACCGGCGGCCAGGGCCATCCCGCGGTTGGATTTGAGCGGCTATCCAGCGCCTGCCGCCGGCGATCGCCGCTGGGTGATCCAATTGCCTGGGCTGCTGCGCCCCAGCGCCGATGGCAGCATCTCGGCCAACCCCCGCGACTGGCGCGTGGAGTTGATCGTGGGCCAAACCACCCTGGTGGATTGCAACCAGTACAGCTTCAGCGCCAGGCTCAGGCCCGAGCCGCTGGCGGCAGGCCAGGGGCCGATTTTGTATCGGGTGAGCGAGGTGGGGCCCCTGGTGGCCACCCGCATGGCCTGCCCCGGCATGCCGCCCCGGGAGCGCTTTGTGCCCATGGCCGGCAAGCCGTTCGTGGTTTCTTACAACGTCAGTACCCCGATCGTGTTGGATGCCCCCAGACCGCTGCAGCTGCGGTGGAGGCTGTGGAAGGCGGAGACCAACAGCCAGCCGGCCCTGGCGCTGCCCTGAAGTGGAGCGGGGGCCGGTGGGCTGGGATTTTTGGCTGGGGAAGGCGGGTCTGGAGCCTTGCTGGCCTCGATCGGCCAGTCGGCCTGGATTTTCTTCCTGGCCCGCTGGCCAGGAATTTCTGCCAGGAAGAGGGCGAAGACAACAATAGTTTTGGCGCATACCGGTTTAGCCGAATGTTTTTTATTCACTTCGCTGTTGAAGCTCAGCGCATTAGCTGAAATGGGGCCCAAAGGTTCCTTGTGGATCTAAACAAGGTGAGGGGCTTGTCCCCGCTGATCCACACTTCGCTTTGTTACCATGACCTCAAACAACACTGCTATCCAAGAAATCGCCGACAAGAGCGCCGAATCTTTCAACGGTGGTGGTTCTACTCTGTCCTTCAACCAGTTTGGCACCCGCGACAACGTTGTTGGCATTGGTGGCGACCTGAGCCTTGTTAGCACCGGCGTGATCAAACTGTTCTGATTTTGAAGTCCAGTCATGGCCTGACAAAGTCAGGTTATTGATCGTTGACTCGTGTATGCCGCTTGAAATATCAAGCGGCTTTTTTATTGCTTGTTATCTGGACGTTGCATATTCGCTGCGCCTTTGGATGTTCACTCAAGCCGTGTCTAGAAAATCAGAGCCAACATTCATCCGGTCTTCTTCCGGTTTTCTTTGTGTCTCAAATCAGCTTGCTTGCGGATCGGAACTGTGAAGCGCTATCTGGCGGCGCCAGGCCGTCGCTTGGCTCCTTGCTTGGCGGTTTCGGCGGTCTTGGCGGTGCCAGCGTGTTGGGAGGGTTGACAAACTTCAATCAGTCTACCGCTTCTGGCGATAATGTGGTTGGAATTGGCAGTACTGGAAACTCGCTTATTAGCATTGGTGTTCTTTATCTATAGTCATTGACGGCGGTGCGGTTGGTCGCGCGGACTGAAGCCCTAGATGGTTTTGTCTTTATTGACTTTCTGTGGGCACAATCTGTGCTGCCAGTGGCCTGCCTAGGGGCAATCCAATAGGAAAAGTCCGCCAAGGTCTCCCGGGGCCTTAGGGCGTTGCTATTCAAGTGAATTGGCGCCCTGGGGCTATTGGCCGCCAGGCAACTGCTAAGCAAACCATGGGAAACGGCCCTGCCGGCGATCCTGCCGGCGGTCCTCCCGGCGGTGCTGCCAACTGAGGGCCCTTCCTGAAAGCCTTTGATGAGACCATCGCGGGCATCAGGGCCCAATTGATCGTGGTTAAAATTTTCTTAAGCCTCGCTAATCAACTGGCCATACAGCTCAGCGCAGGCCCAGCAGCTTGTGGCTCTGCAGGCTGAGACGCCAATTTGGATTGGCCTTCACGTAGTCGATCGCCAGTTGCTGGCCGGCGGCGCAGTCGGCCCCCGGCTGCAGCAGCAGCACCGGTCCCTGATCCCGCCCCCGGCGGGCGGCGGCGGCGGCCATGGCCGCCGCGAAGCTGAGGTCGTCGCCGCAGTGCACCACCAGCTTCAGTTCGTGGCAGGCGGCCAGCAGTTCTGGCCTGGGCGGCCGGTGGCGCTTGGGCGATAGGGCAATCCAGTCAAAGTGGCCGCTGAGGGGATCCACGCCGCTGGTTTCCAGGTGCAGGGGCAGTGCTTTGCCGCCCGGTGCCGATAGCTGCCGCAGGGCGTTGCAGATGGGATCGAGCTGGTGGTGCAGCGGTTCGCCGCCGGTGATCACCAGGAAGGCCGCCCCGGCGGCGGCGGCGGCCTGCGCCTCCGCCACCAGCTCGGCCAGGGGCCGCTGCGGATGGGCTGCCAGGGGCCAGGAGTGCTTGGTATCGCACCAGCTACAACCCACCTGGCAGCCCGCCAGCCGGATGAAGAAGGCACTGCGCCCGGCATGGACACCCTCCCCCTGCAGTGAATGGAAGGTTTCCACTACGGGCAGGCTGGGAACGGGGTCGGGGCACACGGCGCTGCTAACTGCTGCTGGGGAAGCCGGGGCCCTGGCTGGCCCGTCTGCTGGCGCTGGCAGCGCTGGCGGTGTGGCGGCGGTGGGCCAGGTGGGGGACATGGGCAGTGCAGCTCATGCCCCTGGCGAGACGACGGCCGCCAGGGCCTCAGCAGCATTGGCCTCAGCCTTGGTGGCGCCATTGCCATTGGCGCTGGCCTGTTCGCTCCCTGGGGCGCCGGCAGCCAGGGCCTGCGCCTTGCCCGGACCGTGCCGCTGGGCCGCCTCGATCAGCCCCCGGAACAGGGGGTGGGGTTTGCCGGGCCGGGAGAGGAATTCGGGGTGGTATTGGCAGGCTGTGAAGAAGGGATGGCCGCTCAGTTCGATCAGTTCTACCAGCCGACCATCGGGAGAACTGCCGCTCACTACATAACCAGACTCTATGAATAGGTTGCGGTAGGCATTGTTGAACTCATAGCGATGGCGGTGGCGCTCGTAGATCACCGCATCGCCATAAAGCTGATGGCCCATGGTGCCCGGGCTAAGCCGACATGGGTATACCCCCAGGCGCATGGTGCCGCCCAGGTCCACCACGTCCTGTTGTTCGGGCAGCAGGTGGATCACCGGATGGGGGCTGTCGGGGTCGAGTTCGGCGCTGGTGGCCCCCCTGAGGCCGGCCTGGTTGCGGGCCCACTCGATCACGGCGCACTGCATCCCCAGACACAGGCCCAGGAAGGGCACCCTTTGTTCCCGGGCCCAGCGAATGGCGGCCACCTTGCCGTCCACGCCCCGGTTGCCAAAGCCGCCGGGCACCACCACCGCATCCATGCCATCCAGCAGGGCCTCCGCCCCCTGGGCTTCGATCTGTTCAGCGCAGATCCAGCGCAGATCCAGGGAGGCATCCCGATCCAGGCAGGCGTGGCGCAGCGCCTCCACCACCGATAGATAGGCGTCGTTCAACTGCACGTACTTGCCCACCAGGGCCACCTTCACCGCCGGGCCTGGGTTGCGCAGTTTGGTCACCAGCTCGGCCCAGCCGCTCATGTCGCTGTCGTGGTCGGCCAGTTGCAGCACCGCCAGCACCTCGCGGCAGAGGCCCTCCTCCTCCATGGCCAGCGGCACGGCGTAGATGCTGTCGGCATCGAGCGACTGGATCACGGCGCGCTCGTGGACGCCGCAGAAGCCGCCAATCTTGCCCTTGAGCTCGTTGCTGATGCGGCGATCGCTGCGGCAGACCAGCAGGTCGGGCTGGATGCCGATCGAGCGTAGTTCCTTCACCGAGTGTTGGGTGGGCTTGGTCTTCAGTTCGCCGGAGGTGCCGATGTAGGGCAGCAGAGTTACGTGCACATAGGCAGTGTCATGGCGGCCCACATCGCCGCGAAACTCGCGTATCGCCTCCAAAAATGGCAGCGATTCGATATCACCCACTGTGCCGCCAATTTCGGTGATCACCACGTCGGCGCCGCTGTTGGCCGCCACCCGATGAATGCGCTCGCGGATTTCGCCGGTGATGTGGGGGATCACCTGCACCGTGCCGCCGTTGTAGTTGCCGCGCCGCTCCTTATTGATCACCGCCTGGTAGATCGAACCGGTGGTGACGCTGTTCAACCTCGACATCGCCGTGTCGGTGAAGCGCTCGTAGTGGCCCAGATCCAGGTCGGTCTCGGCGCCGTCTTCCGTAACGAACACCTCCCCGTGCTGGTAGGGGCTCATCGTGCCCGGGTCGACGTTGAGGTAGGGATCCAGCTTCAGGATCGAGACGCTGTAGCCGCGGCTTTTCAGCAGCCGGCCCAGGCTGGCGGCCACGATGCCCTTGCCGATGCTGGAAACCACCCCGCCGGTGACAAAAACGAATTTGCTCATGGCGGTACGGCGGATCCTGCGCGGCTGATCCTTCAATGTACGCATTTACATCAACCCCCCAGTGGCAGCCGGCGGGCTGGGGGCCTAAGCAGGTGTTCTGGCTGCCCGCCAACTGGGGAGCATCCAGCCTGCTCGGGCTTCCAGCAGCCCGGTCGAGCTTCCCTACTCAGGCCTCCAGCAGGCTGCGCAGCATCCAGGCGGTTTTCTCGTGGATTTGCAGGCGTTGGGTGAGTAGGTCTGCGGTGGGTTGGTCGTTGGCCTCGTTGGCGACGGCGAAACCGCTGCGGATCGTGCGGGCCACGGCCTCGTGGCCCTCCACCAGTT
>CANHSW010000034.1 GCA_947463165.1 Cyanobacteriota bacterium | reverse complement strand
GGGCTTTGGGCTGTTGGCCGTGACTGCGTAGCTGGGGTGTAGCTGGGGTTTAGGGGGGCTGGGCCGGGATTTGGGATTGAGGGGCTGGGCCGGAATTGAGCCGCTCAGGCTGGGTGAATACGAGTACCGATCGGCTCACCCGCCACGGCCCGGGCGATGTTGCCAGGACCAAACAGATCAAACACCACGATGGGGATGGAATTGTCCTTGCAGAGGGCGATGGCGGCCCCGTCCATCACCTCCAGTTCGCCGCTGAGTACCTCCAGAAACGACAGGCTTTCGTAGCGCTTGGCATCGGCGTACTTGGCCGGGTCCTTGTCGTACACCCCATCCACCTTGGTGGCCTTGAACACCACATCGGCATTGATCTCAGCGGCGCGCAGGGCCGCCGTGGTGTCGGTGGTGAAAAACGGATTGCCGGTGCCGGCGGCGAAGATCACCACCCGCCCCTTCTCCATGTGGCGAATGGCCTTGCGGCGGATGTAGGGCTCCGCCACCTCCTGCATCGAAATGGCGCTCTGCACCCGGGTGGGCACCCCAGCCCGCTCCAGGCCATCCTGAAGCGTGATCGCGTTCATCACGGTGGCCAGCATGCCGACGTAGTCGGCCGTGGCCCGATCCATGCCGGCGGCACTGCCCTTGAGACCGCGAAAAATGTTGCCACCACCAACCACGATCGCCATTTCGGTGTTGCCCTGCACCACCTGGGCCACATCGGCGGCAATTGAGGTGACGATTTCCGGGTCGATGCCGTAGCCCTGCGCCCCCATCAGCGCTTCGCCGCTGAGTTTGAGCAGCACGCGCTGGTAAGCCATCAACCACCGTTATTTGCCGCACCGTAGCAACTGGGTTGCTCTGGTTCCAAAGGCCCCCTAACACTTGGCTCAGAACTCGATGCCCGCTTGGGCCTTTACCCCCTGTTCACGGAAGGGGTGGCGCAGCAACTTCATCTCGGTGACCAGATCAGCCCGCTGCACCAGGGCCTCGGGGGCGCCGCGGCCAGTGAGGGCTACGTGGGTGAGCGGGGGCCTCAGCTCCAGGCCCTCCAGCAGCTGCTCCAGCTCCAGGTAGCCCAGCTTCAGGGCCACATTCACCTCGTCGAGCACCACCAACTTGCGCGTGGCATCGGCCAGATAGCTGCAGGACTGTCGCCAGGCCTCCTGCACCAGCATCCGATCGCGTTGGCGGTCCTGGGTTTGCCAGGTGAATCCCTCCCCGAGGGCATGCCAGTGCAGGGCATCGCCAAACAGCTCCAGGGCCCGGGCCTCGCCGGGCTGCCAGCCCCCCTTGATGAACTGCACCACCGCCACCTGCTCGCCGTGGCCGAGGGTGCGCAGCACCAACCCCAGCGCCGCAGTGGTCTTGCCCTTGCCGTCACCGGTGAACACCAGCACCAGCCCCTTCTCCCGGTTGCGCTCGCCGACCCGCTGCTGCTGCACCTGTTGACGGCGGGCCATGCGACGGCGGTAGCCCTCCTGGTCGGCCTCGGGGGCCAGAACACCACCAGGCCCGAGCTCGGCGGCCAATTGGTCCAGCTCAGCGGCCACTGGCGCAGCTGGTAGATCGCCAGGGGCCAGGTCGGCGGCGACCGCCGCGGCCGGTAGATCGCCAGGGGATGGACTGGCCATGGGGCAGCTCAGTAGGGGTGCCAATCTGCCGGCCCGCCTTAGCGAGGCGCTGCAGCTCGCCGCGCCAAAGCCGCATCCACCGCCTGCTGCTGGTCGCGGCGGGTGATCCAGTGGTGATAGGTGCGGGTGTGAATCGCCGCCGAGTGGCCCATCATCCGGGCGGCCACCGTATCGGCGAGGCCGATGTGGATGGTGCGCACCGCCCAGGCATGGCGCAGGTCGTAGGGGGCCAGGGGCAGCTCGTAACGGCGGAACTGTTCGGCCACCCGCCGCCCCACTTGCTGCAAGGTGGTGCGGCGCAGGTCTGTGCAAACCGGCGGCAACAGGCCCCGATCCAGCCCCAGCCGCTCCAGCTCAAAACAGTTCACCCAATCGGGCTGGAAGGGCCACACCTGATGCTCGCCGGTCTTGCTGGTGGGCAGCACCCGGATCACCCGATCGCCCCCGGGGGCCAGGGCCGACAGATCGCTGAAGAACAGCTCATGGTTGCGCAGGCCATAGGTGGCCATCAGCCCATAGGCCAACCGCCAGCCGGGGTTGGGGATGCGCTCCACCGCCGCCAGGATCTGGGCATCGCTGGGCAACTGGCGAAACTGGGCCCGATGCAGTCCATAGCCACTGGCCCGCTCCCCCCAGTCGGCGGGCAAGCGCAACTGCAGATGCCGGGCCAGGGCGGCCAGGGCCGTGCCGCACTGCTGGCGACCACGGCTGGCCAGGGGATAGCTCTCCAGCACAAACTCCAGCAGGGGAATGGCCAAGGGGAGCCCCTGGGCCTCGGCGCTGCTGGCCAGGCGGCGCAGGTAGGGGAGGTAGGCCGCCGTCCAAGTGGTGCGGCTGCCGGCGGGATTGCGGCGGCGGCGGGGGTCGGCAAAAAAAGCCCGCTCAAAGCCATCCAGGGCTTTGGCGATGGCCGGCGTCGACTCCGCCATGGAGATCGCCCTGGCGGAGGAGCTGGGGGCCAGCGACCAGCGCTCCCAGCTGAAGCTGCCCCGCTGCAGCTGCTGGAGCAGTTCCCGCAGCTGCTGCTGGGCCCGCTCCAGGCCCACGGCATTGGCCGGCAAACCCAGAGAAATGCGCTGCACAGGTCGCCTGCCGCTGCCCTGGCGGCAGGGCAGCGGCCCCCTCAGGCCCAGGCGCTCGCCACGGCGCTCAAGCCGAAATGCCACTCCGCCGGCGGCCAAATTGGCATTGAGCAGCTGCAGCTGGCCATCGAGCCCGCTGCTGGGGCCTGCATCGCCACTGCCTGCATCGCCACTGCCTTCATCGCCATTGCCCGCAAAGACATTGCCTGCGGGGAGGGTGGGGGCCGATGGTTGCAGGAGCAAGGCAGGCTTGGGCGGGCAGCCCTAGGGCGATGGAAAACCGCTGTCAGGCCAGTCGCGACCGACGGTATCGCCAAGGAACGGAATTGGCCATCAGTTCGGATTGGCCAGCTGATGGGGCAGCAGGGTTACGCTCTCAGTTCACGCGGCGGACGGAACGAGGGCATGGCCAAGGTGGGCGTGCTGCTGCTGAACCTCGGTGGTCCGGAGCGGATCCAGGACGTAGGTCCTTTTCTCTACAACCTGTTTTCGGATCCGGAGATCATTCGGCTGCCGAATCCAGCCCTGCAAAAGCCCCTCGCCTGGTTGATCAGCAGCCTGCGAGCTGGAAAATCACAAGAGGCCTACCGCTCCATCGGCGGCGGTTCACCGCTGCGCCGGATCACCGAGCAGCAGGCGCGTGAACTGCAGAGCGAACTGCGCAGCCGCGGCATCGAGGCCACCAGCTACGTGGCGATGCGCTACTGGCATCCGTTCACAGAGTCGGCGGTGGCTGACATCAAAGCCGATGGCATCGACGAAGTGGTGGTGCTGCCCCTCTACCCCCACTTCTCGATCAGCACCAGTGGCTCCAGTTTCCGCGAGCTGAATCGGCTGCGACAAGCGGATCCAAAATTCTGCAAACTGCCAATCCGCTGTATTCGCAGCTATTTCGACGACCCAGGATACCTCAAGGCGATGGCAGAACTGATTGCCAAAGACATAAGCGCCTGTCCTGATCCGGCCACGGCCCACGTGTTCTTCAGTGCCCATGGGGTACCAAAGAGCTACGTGGAGGAAGCCGGCGATCCCTATCAGCGGGAAATCGAAACCTGTGCCGCTTTGATCATGGGCCAGTTGGCTGAGGATCTGGGCCATGGCAACCCCTACACGCTTGCCTACCAGAGCCGGGTCGGTCCGGTGGAATGGCTGAAGCCCTATACCGATGAAGCCCTGCATCAACTGGGGGAGCAGGGGATCAAGGATTTGGTGGTGGTGCCGATCAGCTTCGTGAGTGAGCACATCGAGACCCTCGAAGAAATCGATATCGAGTATCGGGAGATTGCCACCGAGGCCGGCATCACCAACTTCCGGCGGGTGCCGGCCCTGGACATCACCCCCTCCTTCATCCGTGGCCTGGCCGATCTGGTGCAGCGGGCCCTGGCCGGACCGGAGGTGAATCTGGACCAGGCGGCCGAGCTACCCCAAAAGGTGAAGCTCTATCCCCAGGACAAATGGGCCTGGGGATGGAACAACAGCTCAGAAGTGTGGAATGGTCGGCTAGCGATGGTGGGCTTTTCCGCCTTCCTGTTGGAGCTGATCAGCGGCCACGGACCGCTGCATGCGCTCGGCCTGCTCTGAATTAAAAAATCTGGCGATGAACAGCCTGGCAAGCACCATCCAGCCAGCGCAAAGCCAGACACAGGTTTGCCCTGAACAGATCCGCCCCGCACAGATCGGGCCAGCACCAGTAATTCCTTCAAAGACAAGCCCGGCCAGGGCCAGCCAGCCCAGGGGAAGATTGCTTCTAATGCTGGGCCTGCTGGGGGCTCTGCAGCTGCCTGCTGCGGCCGCCCAGCCTGTAGGCGCCTGGCATGCGGGGGTGTTTCCAGTAAGTGAATTCCTCAGCTACACGAGCCACTACGGCAGCCGTATTGGCCCCGGGGGCAGTGCCGAATGGCACCACGGCCTGGACATAGCCGCCCCTCTCGGCACAACGATCCGCAGCTGGTGGACCGGAGTGGTGCAAGACCTGATCGATGACGAGCGCTGCGGAATTGGCCTGGTGATTCGTTCTGGTGCTTACGAGCACGTGTATTGCCACCTGGCCGGCAGGGTTGAGGCGGGCAGTTTGCGCAGCGGCCCCGTGACCCTGGTGCCTGGCCAGTGGTTGCGGGCGGGCCAACCAATCGGCCAGGTGGGCATGAGTGGCCGCACGACGGGCCCCCACCTGCACTGGGGTCTGCGGTATCGGGGCAGCTGGCTGGATCCAGCCCGGATCCTGCGGGCCATGGCTGAAAGCCGGCGAGCTCTAGCTGAAAGCCGGCGAGCACTAGTTGAAAGCCGGCGAACACTGACTGAAAGCCGGCGAGCACCAGCTCAAAACCAGCGCGAAATAGCTGAAAATCAGAGGCGAGCTCGGGTGGTGGCACCAAAAGGCCCCTACGGCCCTAGTGTTGCCTCATTCCGTTAGGTGGTCAGGCAAACCTGGCCCATCGCAGCCGTGACGCTCACGCCCCTCACTCCTGCGGTCAAGTCCGCCGCCGTTGTCAGCGCCACAGCCAGCGCAGCGGCCAGCTCAGCCGCAGCGGCGATACCGGCCAACGCCGCATCCCCTGCCAGTAATGGCCCGATCCGGGTCAGTGGCGCCTATGCGCTGATGGATGCCCTGCATCGCCACGGGGTGTCCCACATTTTTGGCTACCCCGGCGGGGCGATCCTGCCGATCTACGACGAACTGCATAAGGCAGAAGCCCGGGGCTGGCTGAAGCACATACTGGTGCGCCATGAGCAGGGCGGCACCCATGCCGCCGATGCCTATGCCCGGGCCACCGGGCGGGTGGGTGTCTGCTTCGGCACCTCCGGCCCTGGCGCCACCAATCTGGTTACGGGCATCGCCACCGCCCAGATGGATTCGGTGCCGATGGTGGTGATTTCAGGCCAGGTGCCCCGGGCCTCAATTGGCACCGATGCCTTCCAGGAAACCGATATCTTCGGCATCACCCTGCCCATCGTCAAACACTCCTGGGTGGTGCGCGACCCCCGGGACATCGGCAGGATCGTGGCCGAAGCCTTCCTGATCGCCTCCACCGGTCGCCCTGGACCCGTGTTGATCGACGTGCCAAAGGATGTGGGCACCGAGCAGTTCGACTACCTGCCGGTGGAACCCGGCAGCGCCATCCCAGCCGGTTTTCAGCTGCCCCCCAGCCCCAGCGCCGCCGCCATTGACGCCGCGGCCCAACTGCTGAGGCAGGCCCGCCGGCCGCTGCTCTACGTGGGTGGCGGTGCCATCAGCGGCGCTGCCCATGGGCCGCTGCTGGAGCTGGCGGAACGCTTCCGCCTGCCCGTAACCACCACCTTGATGGGTAAGGGAGCTTTTGATGAGCGCCACCCCCTGGCCGTGGGCATGCTGGGCATGCACGGCACCGCCTATGCCAACTTTGCCGTTACTGAATGCGATCTGCTGATCGCCGCCGGGGCCCGCTTTGACGATCGGGTGACCGGCCGTCTCGATGGCTTTGCGCCCAGGGCCCAGGTGATCCACATCGACATCGATGCCGCCGAAATGGGCAAAACCCGCCTGCCAGACGTGGCCGTGGTGGGCGATGTCAAGGCCGCCCTGGAGGCCCTGCTGGCTGTCACCAGCGGCGAGGATTCCCAGGGCCGCACCGAAGCCTGGCTGGAGCGAATCAATAGCTGGAAACAGCATTATCCGCTGGTGGTGCCACCGCCTGAGGGGGAGATTGCCCCTCAAGAGGTGGTGGTGGCTCTGAGGGAACTAGCGCCCGATGCCTTCTTCACCACCGATGTGGGCCAGCATCAGATGTGGGCAGCCCAATTTCTGCTCAATGGCCCGCGCCACTGGATCAGTTCGGCTGGCCTCGGCACCATGGGCTTTGGCATGCCCGCCGCACTGGGTGTGCAGGTGGCCTTCCCCGAGGAGCAGGTGGTCTGCGTGGCCGGGGACGCCTCGATCCTGATGAATATTCAAGAGCTGGGCACCCTCAGTCAATACAAACTGCCGGTGAAGGTTGTGGTGCTCAACAACGGCTGGCAGGGCATGGTGCGCCAGTGGCAGGAGAGTTTTTACGAAGAGCGTTACTCGGCCTCCGAGATGACCGGCGGCATGCCCAACTTCCAGGCCTTGGCCGAGGCCTTCGGGGTGCGGGGCGTCACCATCAGCGATCGGGCCAACCTGCGCTCCCAACTGCAGGAGGCCCTGCTGCACCCCGGCCCTGCCTTTATCGATGTAAAGGTGCGCCGCAACGAAAACTGCTACCCGATGGTGCCCCCCGGAGCTAGCAACGCCCAGATGGTGGGCCTGCCCAGCCACCCGGAACTGGCGATAGACACCATCCGCACCTGCGGCAGTTGCGGCAATCACACCGCCAGTGCCCACCTGTTCTGCCCCAGTTGCGGCGCCAAGCTCTGAACAGCATGGGAACCGCCTTGCGCCTGGGGCCGCTGTTTGCGGGACTGCTCACCCTGCTGATCTGGCTTGCACCAGGGGCGGCAGCGGCGGCTGAGGTGCTGGTGGTGCGTACGGCCACCCTGCTGCAGGTGGGCGATAGCAACCGCAGCTACACCGTGGAGCTGGCCTGCCTCAGCGTTGCCCCAGAACAACAGCAGCAGGCCCTGGCCTGGCTGCGTCGGGAGCTGCCCAGGCGCAGCCGCGTAAACCTCAGACCGCTGGGCAGCCACGACGGCATTTTGCTGGCCAGGGTGCAAAAACTAGGTTCCGCCAACGATTTGGCCAGCGGCCTGATCGCTGCCGGCCAGGCCAGCAATCAAACCGATGCCCCCGGCTGCGGTTCCCCTCCAACTCCGAGCTGAACCTCCCCCTAGATGAGCCTCAACCGCACCGCCAAGGGCATCGTGCTAGTCCCCTGCCTGCTGTTGGGGGGTTGTTTCTTGGCCGCCGCCGCCTGGAGTGACGGGGCCGCCAGCGCCAACCGCCCCCTGGCCCTGGCCCTGGGGGCCGCCCTACTAGGTGCCGGCCTGCTTACCCAGGTGCTGCCAGAACAGCAAAAAACCAGCCAAATGACCAGCGATGCAACTGAAGCTCAAGCTGCAGATCCCCAAGTAGCTCAAGCTGCAGACCCCCAAACAAAATCCCAACAGCCATAAATCTGACCATTACTGGGCTAGCAACTGCTGCTGTTTACTAAGCAACTGCCCCTGCAGGGTGGTCAGCCACCACCGCTGTTGGTTTAGCAACTGATATTGCCGGGTCAACCGCTGATAGTGGGGAATCCACTCGCCATGTTGTGCCATCCACTGGTACTGGGTAGCACTGGACCTATTGGGGCGGCAGCAATTCAAGGGCCAGAGACCGCCCCCAGAACCGCCGATTAAATCAGGGCTCAGCACTGCCCATGGACCAAGGGCCCAGGGCCTGCCGAACCCTGCCGAACTCACTTCTTCTGGCCGGGGGCCTGAGCTGGGGCGGCTTTCTGTAACTGGGCAATCACCTTGTCAACCACTTCCTTATCGGTGGCAGGCAGCTTATCGTAGCAACCCTGACGAACCCAGCGCACAATTTGAATATAGCTACCCTGCACCAATTGCTCATTGGCCAGCTTGCCGGAACCAACACCGGCGATCTCGGAGCCATGTCTATTGGCAATCACATAGGCCACCATTCTGCTATTTGCCACCAAAGACTTGGTGATCGGCACCTGTTCACTTACCGCCAAATCGCAGACGGATACAGCTCCCATGGTGCTGTAGAGGTTCACCTCCTCCTGGGATGCGGGCTTGGTGGCGGCTCCCTGGGCCAGCACTGGGGCGGCAGGCATGGTCACCAGTGCCATCGACGAGGCAGCCAGGGCGAGCAGGGTGGAGCGAAGCACAGTTAGGGGAATTGGAGCGAAGTCACCACTGTGGCATCGATGACAGCCCCAAAGCAGTGCGCCGGATTGCAGGCTGGATGCACCTGGTTCAGGGCGAGATCTCCCAGCAGCCGCTGCCAGCGCCGCGCCCTGGACAGATTCAAGTCAGCAGTCAATGTCGCCATGGGCCTCCAGGACGCCAGCGGGCGCGAAGCACCGCCATTGCGATCCCCCCAAAAAACGCCAGCGCAGGCGCCCCTAGAAGCCCAACTACAGGCGCCGCCACTGGTGGTGCCCCTGCAGGCAGTGGGTATCGAGGCGATCCCCCAGGTGGGCGGCAAAAACGCCTCCCTGGGGGAGATGATCCGGGAGCTGACGGCCGAGGGGGTGAGGGTTCCCGGGGGATTTGCCACCACCGCCTTCGCCTACCGCCGATTCATCGCCAGCAGCCAGCTGGGGGACCGCCTGCACCAGCTCCTGGGCGATCTGGACATCACCAACCTGGAGGCGCTGCGGGCGGCAGGGGCAGCTGCCCGCGCGCTGCTGCTGGCCAGCCCCTTGCCGGCGGATCTGGAGGCGGCGATTTTGGCCGCCTACCACCAGTTGGGGGCCTCGGCCGGCCAGGCGGCCCCAGCGGTAGCCGTGCGCTCTAGCGCCACAGCGGAAGACCTGCCCGATGCCAGCTTCGCCGGCCAGCAGGAAACCTTTCTCAATGTGAGCGGCGACGCCCACTTGATCGCCGCCTGCCGTCGCTGCTACAGCTCCCTGTTCACCGATCGGGCCATCTCCTATCGGCAGATCCATGGCTTCAATCACGCCGATGTGGCCCTCTCCATTGGCGTGCAGCGGATGGTGCGCTCAGACCTGGCCGCCTCGGGGGTGATGTTCACCATCGACACCGAGAGCGGCTTCCGCGATGCGGTGCTGCTCACCGCCGCCTACGGCCTGGGCGAAACAGTGGTACAGGGGGCGGTGAACCCAGACGAATACCTAATTTTCAAGCCCACCTTGCACCAGGGCTATGCCCCGATCGTGGGCAAACGCCTGGGCAGCAAGGCCGTGAAGATGGTGCTCAGCGAAGCAGGGATCGGCAATGCGCCGCCCAGCGACCCAGTTCCCAGCACAGTTCCCTGCGAGGAAATTCCCAGCGAAGCGATCTACGGCGAGGCGATTGTCAGCGAGGCTGTGCTCAGTGAGTTAGCTCAAGCCAGGGATAGCCTTATCACTACCAAAACCGTGCCAGTGCCCGCCGCAGAGCAGGGGCGCTTTGCCATCAGCGATGCCGAAGTACTGCAACTGGCCCGCTGGGGCTGCGCCATTGAGCGCCACTACTCCAGGCAGCGGGGTCGGCCAACGCCCATGGATATCGAGTGGGCCAAAGACGGCATCAGCGGCCAGCTATTCATCCTCCAGGCCCGGCCGGAAACGGTGGAATCGCGCCGCCACAGCAACATGCTGCGCCGCTGGCATCTGGAACCTGGCGCTGCCGAGGTGATCTGCCGGGGCAGGGCGGTGGGCTCGGCGGTCAGCAGCGGCAGGGCCAAAATCCTGGCCGATCCCTCCGAGATTGAACAATTCGGCGTCGGCGATCTACTGGTAACCGAGCGCACCGACCCCGACTGGGAACCGATTCTCAAGCGCGCCAGTGGCGTGATCACCAACCAGGGGGGGCGCACCTGCCATGCGGCGATCATCGCCCGCGAGATGGGTATCACCGCGATCGTCGGCACGGGCGATGCCACCAGCCGCATCGCTGATGGCGAAACGATCACCGCCAGCTGCGCCGAGGGAGATGAGGGGCGCGTCTATCGGGGCGACCTGACCTACAGGCTGGAAGAGCTGCCGATCGAAGCGCTGCCGGCCAGCCGCACCGGGATCATGCTCAACATCGGCAACCCGGCGGAGGCCTTCAAACTCGCCGCCCTGCCCTGCGATGGGGTGGGGCTGGC
This sequence comes from Cyanobacteriota bacterium, assembly GCA_947463165.1. GTDB lineage: Bacteria > Cyanobacteriota > Cyanobacteriia > PCC-6307 > Cyanobiaceae > UBA5018. Next base: position 1,702 of record CANHSW010000034.1, on the reverse strand, counting down.
CCGGCTGGAATTCATCATCGCCAACCACATCCAGGTGCATCCCATGGCGCTGCTGCAACCCCAGCGGCTGCGGGATCCGGCCGTACGCCAAGCCATCGCCGACCGCACGGCCGCCTACCAGCAGCCAGCAGATTTCTATTTAGATCGTTTGGCCCTGGGGATGGGCCGTATCGCCGCGGCTTTTTTCCCGAAACCGGTGATTTTGCGGTTCTCCGATTTCAAGAGCAACGAATACGCCAAGTTGCTCGGTGGCGCCGATTTTGAACCCCGGGAGGAAAACCCAATGCTGGGCTGGCGGGGCGCCTGCCGCTACTACGCGCCGGAATTTCGCGATGCATTTGACCTGGAATGCAAGGCCCTGCTGCGGGTACGCGAACAGATGGGCCTTACCAATGGGATCCCGATGGTGCCCTTCTGCCGCACCCCCGCAGAGGGCGACAAAGTTTTGCAAGAAATGGCCCGCCACGGCCTGGTGCGGGGCCAAAACGGACTGGAGGTATACGTGATGGTGGAACTGCCCAGCAATGTGATCGAGGCGGAGGCCTTCGCGGAGCGCTTCGACGGCTTCTCGATTGGCTCCAACGATCTCACCCAATTAACGCTCGGGTTGGATCGGGATTCAGCGCTGGTGGCGGATCTATTCGACGAACGTCAGGCCTCGGTGCAGGAGCTGATCCGCATGGCCATCCAAACGGCCAAGCGCTGTGGCCGCAAGATCGGCATCTGCGGCCAGGCCGCCAGCGATGACCCACTGATGCTGCGCTTTCTGGTGGAACAGGGCATCGACTCGATCAGCCTCAACCCAGATGCGCTCATCGAAACCCGGCTGCTGGTGGCTGAACTGGAGCGGCAGTAGGCAGCCAGCAGCTCTCAGAACTGAGCCCCCAGGGGCAGCGATATGGGCACCCCAGGCTGCGGATCGATCAACTGGCAAGCCTGCAAACCAGCGGCGGCAACCGCCTGGGCCGCCTCGGCCAGCGTGCCCCGCTGACGCAACAGCGGACTGAGCAATCCCTTGAACTCCACCTCACCGCCGGCGGAACTGGCCAGCACCGTCCGGGGCTGGAAGCGCCGCAGCAGCTCTGGCAAAACCTGGCGACCCTTCACCAGGGGACCCCCCAGGGGCAGGCCCAGGTCGATCACGGGAGTGATCACCGCATCGAGCCGCCGCGGCGGCAGCTGGCTGACGGGGGGCAAAAAGCCGTGGGGCTCTAAATAAATGGCAGCGAGAGGATGCTCCAGCAGATAGCCGTTCTGCAGCTGGGGCACCGGCGCCCCGGCCGTGGCCGTGATCGTCAAGGCACCGCTGAGTTGGCGCTGGCCCGGCCCCAGAGCGGTGACATTGGCAAAACCCAGATCGCGGCACAGTCGCGCCGCCGCCCTCGCCGCCAACACCGGCAACTGGCGAGGCAGTAGATCGAGGCTGGCGGGATGGGCGTGGTCTGGTAGGCCCTGGGTGAGCAACAGCAGATCGAGCCGCTCCGGCACGGGCTGATAGCTGGGCATCTCGCCCTGCAGCAGCCAGGGCCCCGGCGGGAAAACCAGCGGACCCACCAGCCAGGGATCGAGCAGCACCCTCAAGCAAGCGGTGGCATCGGCAAACTCCAGCAGCCAACCGTTGGCACCGAAGTAGGTGAGCTCTAGGCGACCCGACATGGTAATCAGCTTCAGGCGCCGTGCAACACCAGGGGAGCGGCGCCTG
>CANHSW010000033.1 GCA_947463165.1 Cyanobacteriota bacterium | reverse complement strand
GGCGTTGTTGCTGCCTGCGTCCGTCCATGGGCATCCGCGTTGCTGGTGTGAGCAAGCAGTTCGGCGCCTTTCGGGCGGTCGATGCGGTGAGCCTGGATGTGGAGAGTGGCTCTTTGGTGGCTCTGCTGGGACCCTCGGGTTCGGGCAAAAGCACCCTGCTGCGACTGATTGCCGGCCTGGAGGATGCCGATGAAGGCCGCATTTGGATCACGGGAGAGGAGGCCACCAGCCGTTCGGTTCAGGATCGGCATGTGGGCTTTGTGTTCCAGCACTTTGCCCTGTTCAAGCACCGCACGGTGCGGCAGAACGTCGGATTTGGTCTGGAATTGCGGGGCTGGAAGCATGGGGCGATCCGGCATCGGGTAGACGAACTACTGGAGTTGGTGCAGCTGCAGGGTTTTGGCGGTCGCTATCCCTCCCAGCTGTCGGGCGGCCAGCGCCAGCGGGTGGCTTTGGCCAGGGCTTTGGCCGTGCAGCCTCGGGTATTGCTATTGGATGAGCCCTTCAGCGCTCTCGATGCCAAGGTTCGTAAGGAACTGCGCGCCTGGTTACGCAATCTCCATGACGAGATGCACGTCACCACAGTGATCGTCACCCACGATCAGGAGGAGGCCATGGAGGTGGCAGACAAAATTGTGGTGATGAATCACGGGAAAATTGAGCAGATCGGCACCCCGGCCGAGATCTACGATCAGCCCGCCAGCCCCTTCGTGATGAGCTTTGTGGGGGCTGTAAATGTACTGCCTAACCATCTGCCTCTGGCAGCCCGGCAGGGCAAGCAGGGTGAGCAGATCTTCATCCGGCCCCACGATCTGGAAGTGCACCTCCTGCCCCAGGAAAACAGCGTGCCGGCAGTGCTGCGCCGGTTAACGCACATGGGCCGCGATATCCAAGCAGAACTTACCTTGAGTAGTGGTGAAGTGGTGCTGGCACAGCTGCCCCGTGAACAAATCGACTACCACCAGCTCAAGACCGGCGACCAGTTGCACATTACCAGCCGTGAAACCCGTACTTTTGTTCCAGACTATGCGATCTGAGCAAAGATGTTCTCGCTGTCTGCGGCCACCATTCGTCAAAATGTTTAATTGGCCATCCCAGATTTTCTATTGCCGATTAACCCTTTTGGGTTAACCATTTATGGTTGGCAAAATTCTGGAAAATCCGAACCACGGCCAATAGCCAATAGCCCCGTTGACGCAGGGCTGCTCAGGGGCGGGATCGCCGCAATCGCTGTTTCCCATAGCCCCTTTAGCTATCCTCTATATTTAAGGTGCTTTGCTCAATTGACTTTGCTGAGCCGACACTACTAGATCGATGCTATTCAGCTAGTTGATAGTCTTTGACTTGGTTAACTAGCTATTATCCTAGCTTATTGGCGTACTTGCCGACTTGCTTGCTCACTCACTCACTCACTCACTCACTCACTCACTTGCTCACTTGTTTGCTTGCCTGCTAGTTTGCTGACTTGCTAAATTGCTGATCTATCGGCTTGTTGACTTGCCGGCCGATTTGCTGATTTGCCGATTTTCGCTTGCTTGTTTACTTGGCTTGTTTTCCTAGCTTTTGCCCTTTTTCTTGAGGTTAACCTTGCCAATCCTTTGTCTTCTGTGGTGATTGGTGCATGTCATGTCCACGGTTTTGTCTAGGCCTTGACGCACGTTTGCTCTTGGGAGATTTTTGCATATGGCCAAATCGCTGATGGATGTTGTATTTTTAAGATCAGAATCAATGCAAGTTAAGTTCATCGTTAGATCCAGGTAATCTTCTAGGGCGAGTTCGCCGTCACTGCCCCAGTGGAGGCAGGAGATAGGAAGTGGCGTGGTCATGGCAATGACGGTATAAGCAGATCGGATTCGCCCACGGCTAACAACTGCCCTCCCAGGCGAAATCGGCTGAGAATATTGATTACCGTCACTCGGGTTAGACCGCAGAGCTCGGCAAGTTGCCTGTGGATGAGGTTTAGTTCACTTAGGCATAGTCTGCATCCATGGCTATTTATTTGGCCAAATGATTTGGCGATCCACCGCAGTATTTTAATCAAGCGAGCATCTGCCGATCGAATTCTCTGAATCGCCAACAGTTTTGCTAGTATTTTTCTTTCGTGTTCTAGTAACGGCTGCCGCTCAATTGTGTTGAGCTCAATCTTTTCTGCCACCACTGTTGTTAGGTAGTGCAGCTCAAGAGGGGTAATGGCTGGCTGTTCAGAGCTGATCAAATCTTCGGGGCTCCAGATGCCCAGGCTGATTACACCTCGATCTCCACACCAGGTTGTGGCAATTACATAGCCCTCTAATATTTCCCAGCTCATGCCATCGGGCAACGCGTCGCTGGCATGGAGGGTGAGACGCAGAGGGCGCTGGAGCAGGTTGATTGTCATGGCGAGGCGGGGCTGTCGGGTAACTCAGGCAGGCGGAAAGCAGGCGAGCAGGGCATTTGCCAGAAACAGGCCATGAAGCTGGACGCAGCTGCCCATATAATACCTTAAATCCGATTTAATTACCGGTATTTTCGACACATCTGTGGGCGAGGCGGCTCGCGCGCTGGCCGTGGAGTAATGCCGGCCCTTGGAGCCGTAGACCAGTTCGCATCTTGTCCATGCGTCTCCCCCTGGGTGCTGAGGCGATCGGCCGCCAGCTGATGGCTTCAGTTCGCCACTAAACAACGGTGAGCTGACGGGTAATTAGCTGCATCTTGGGGTTTCAGTCAGCTCAAGCCAGGCCTGAATACCCTATGTTTAATAAGCTCTCGGCCGATAAACCGCAGATAACTTTCCTTCCTCCTCTGCCCCTAGTCGCTCCGCCTTGGCGGTAGGGCTGATGGCGCCGCCCGCGCTGACGGCAGGGGTGGTATCGATGTTTGCGCCAGTGGCCATGGCCCAGTCAGTGGCCAACTCCCGAACCATCACCATCTTTTCTATGCATTTACCAAGATCATTTATAACCACATTTTCAAAAGGATGTTCAGGTGGTGGCTGCCAATCCCAAGACATCAGGCGGTCTCGTTGGAATTTTATCGCCCTCTGGGGGGCAATCACCCGGACTGGCGGCTCTGATCCTCAGGCAAGTAGCTTTATCACCGGAGTCTACAAGAATGTAGATGTGCTGCCTAAGGATGCTCGCGAGGCCACTGATCTATTTGTGAAGCGCCGCCATGGAGATGTGCTGATGAACTGGGAAACAGAAGCCATCATTGCCAAGCGTAAGGGGGAGTGGACCACTTCCTATAGGTTGTTCAGTCCTAATGTGCTTACGGAGCAGCCAGTCACCCTGGTTGATAAGGTGGTGGACCGCCGAGGTAGCCGCAAGCTAGCGGAGGCATTCGTGAAGTTTCTCTTTATGCCGGTGGCCCAGAAAGTATTTGTGGACAATGATTTTCGCCTGGTCACGCCTGATGGTAAGGCCTATGCCAGAGGTAAGTTTCAGGATTTTAAGTTCTTCAATGTAGGTGACTTTCGCGGCCGAAGTGAAGCTGACAAGACCTTCTTTGGTAAAGATGCCATTTGGGATCAGATCTTCCGCCAGTGCCACTGAGCTCTGATCTAATAGCTGCCGGTGTGCCCAGCTTGCTCGATCTTCGCTGCCACAGACCAGGCCACGGCGCTTGTGGGCAGAGAAGATCGAGTCATTTCATTCGTAAGAAACCATACCATTGCTTGACGAGACAATGAATTCAGGGCATTAGCATTGCTTAGGGTGGCATCAAGGTGATGTATTAAGTGTGTCTGATTTATCTGATTTGTGGATTTTGTTTGATTTGCAGAATTTGCAGATCTCCGGGATCGCTGGATCTCCAGGATTTTCAGATCTGCGAGATTTGCTAGATCCGCTTGATTAGTAATTGATTTATGGCACTGCAAAAAGATTAATCCAATCAAATCAAATCCAATCAAATCAAATCCAATCCACTCAAGTCCAATCTATTTCAATCATCTTCTGCCAAGGGGCGGCGCGAGCTCTGCAATGCTTGTGGGATTACGAGGGCAGTTGGGTCCTGTTTTCGAGATGCTTATTCGTTGCTTCCTGTCTGCTAGGGATTAAGTACTGGCGTTAGTGATGAGCGCAACTTAGCTAAAGCTCGGCGCTCTATCGCTTGAATCTGATGTTTACTCTTGCCCATATTTTGGGCTAACTGCATCAGTGAGCTGCGTCTCTCTGTGGCATAGCGTAAATTCAGTACCTCAAATTCTACCGGTGAAAGAGTGCCTAGCTGGTTGTAGAACCAGTTGTAATCGTCGTTCAACTCTGGTGCATGCCCGTCGGTTATGGTGTCAAGCAGGGTCATCTCTCCTCCCTCGCTGTTGCTTAGTACTTGATCTAGGGATACTGTTGAGTTGAATTGATGCAGGCTCATTGCTTGCTCAACTCTATGCGGTGCTTCATCTAGTATTAAGGCCGCCTCTTTGGCACTGATTTGGCGTCGATTTTTCTGCGCAAGTACATCTACTTTCATGGCAAGATTTGCCAAGGGATAGGGTACGCGAATCATTGAGCTATGCTCTTGAATGTGGCGACTTACTGCCTGCCTAATCCACCAGTATGCATACGTTGAAAATCTATATCCGCGAGAGGGGTCAAATTTTTCGGCGGCGCGAATTAAGCCAATATTTCCTGCCTGAATCAGGTCTATGGGTTCGATTGGTAGGTGTCTCACTCTTCGGCGATATTTTGTCACCACGCTGACAACAAGACGTAGATTTGCGGTTACAAAGCGCTGGAGAGCTCGTTTGCCTTTGCGTTGAACTGCAACGGTGGCCTCTGGATCGTCAAGCCAGGTACGCACGAGGCGACCAAGGTGCAACTCTTCTTCGTCCGTGAGCAGCGGTACCCGGCTAATCGTCCTGAGATAGTCGCCCAGAATGTCAGTCATTGGCTTGCTGGCAGCTGCGTCGCTATGCTCTTACAAATTAAGCTCTTAATGTTGATGGAGAAGCGATATTGAGGCAATTGTGCCGCACAGTGATGTGGCTATATCAGTAAATGCTTGCTTCCCTGCTGCCAGGTAAGTCCTTTGTTTCTTTTGATGGGCTGCTATTGCCCGTAAGCCCTTGGTGATGCTACCGGCCAGCAGACAGAAGAGCGTAGCAGCATCAGGGCTTAAGTCTAGTCGAAATCCAAATATGCATTCTTTTGCTGCTTGTTTCAATGGTTGTGCTGCATCTTTGTGCGAATGGCACCAGAATTGCTTCGTTGGGTTGTGTAATTTGGCTGGTGACGGATCGCCGATTGGGTTCTGAGAATTTTGAACATTCTAGCCCGGCAAATGCACCGCTGGCTGGCCAGCATGCTAGATGCGGGCGACTGCTTGGGATTGGGCTGGTGTGCAACTCTTAGCCCTGATGGTATTGGCTATGAACCGGATTTATCTTTGGTCGAGCTTGTCTCTCTTTCAATATATCGATTTCTGCTTACTCTAGGCGAACTGTCTATCGCATCTGGGCTGGCCCGCTGAACTGCGGCTTTGTTTCAAAATTTCAGCCAGAGCCAGGGATTGGCTGGCGGTGGTCGGTGCATCTCCCCGCCAGGGCCATTAACTCTCTAGCGGTGAGCCTCCAGATGGAGTTGGCGGTCCTGTGACACTCAACATCCAAACGCTGATTGCCGCATAGATGCATAGATCGTGGCGACATCCAGCTGCGGCAAGAACTAGCGGAAGCTTGAATCGCAAGGTGGCGCCGCCCATGCCGAGCTCCCTGTTGAGCATCGGGGATGACAGATGGCATACCGCTCCAGATCCCTCAGGCTGCTGTAGCCGCCCTAGGGTTCAGACTTCTCATTGGCTGAATGTCTCTTGATTAGAGGTGCCAGATTCCTCAGTACTGCTGGCAGCAGTGGTTTCATTGTTGATATATGCAGTCTGACGAAAAATACTGAGCCAGTGCTCTACGGCTGCTTCCAAGATTGCCCCAAGTAGTTGATCAAACTCAAGGGACTTCTTTGCCTGTGCCGTCCGATCGGTAACAATTTTGATATTTAGAACTGAATTAAAGGCACCTTGAAGAATTTAAAACCCCACCGCTTCCTTGTGCTGGAAAGCGTTGCGGCGACTGGCTGGTTGATGAATCGCAGGAGCCAAGGGGGCTTTCGAAGTGCCCTTAAACGACTTCGTTCATTACAACCTCAGATAGTTCAAGTGCCTTGGAGACCCTGGAAAATCACCGCCGCAGCTAAACAAGCATCGCTGCCACAGATGTTGTCAGGTGGCAGGCTCGCAAAAATAGCGGTTTTCCAGGGTCTCGTGAGGACTTAATGCTCTGCTTTTGTTTGTGTAAAAATGCTGTTTGATTAGCTTCCTGTGAGTGCGCAGTCAATCTGCTCGCAGAGAATCAATAGTGCAGCCACGATCTGGGCCATCTCCAGAGCGAGAACATCTCGCATTTCTAGTGGGCAAACTGGATCGGCAATTAGGTTGCTGTAGTCTTGGATTTGCCGCTGTAATTCACGGATGCGATCACTCGTGAAGTCGCTGCCGATTGAGAGCTGTAGCACTGTCAATCTTTCCTTTGAACCATACCATGTGAGCACGGTCAAGCGCAGAATTTGCCATTTGAGGCGTCAATGCGGTGGTCACGCTTCGCTCTGCGTCATTAGGATGCCACATGTGATGTTTGCCTGGACCACTCCAATTTATCGATTCGGAATCTGTAATCATTTCGTAACACTAGCCTTGGCGCGACTCCCGCTGCCGCTTGTCAGGACAAGCAAGCAATGGGCGCGGCTTTGCTTGCTGCTCTGTGTCGAATCGTAATCGTTCTTGCGATTTGTGAATGGCGAGTTGCCTTGCTCTGCCAGTCTTTCCTTTCTCTGTGGACCATCAAAGGTTGTTGGCCCTGCCTAGAGTTATCTGGCCATCGTGAAATTGTGCCTGAGCATACTCGATGGGTGGGCTGTGAGCCAATGCTGAGCTGTCTGGTGGTTGCGGAGTGATGCCTGTTGGTTTGGTCAGCAACTCGGTGGATGGTTTTCAGCGATAAGCAGGCTTTGGTAGCGGTTTTGATCGCTGCTGTTCGCTTTGACCCGGCCAGGTTGTCCAATCCGCCTGGGGGGGCGGGGGCTAATGGGCTATCGGCAGTGCGTGATGGTGGCCTAGTGAGCATTGCCAGGGATTGGTTCGCTAGGCAGCTGAAATGGCCATCGGCGCAGAATCCAGGCTTCGATTGGCTGACCACCAATCACGTGCTCCACCAGGATCCGCTCGATGCGCTCCGGTGTGACGCCCCCATAGATGATCCCCTCGGGCCAGATCAGCAGAATGGGTCCCTCGGCGCAGATGCGCAGGCAATCGGCTTTTGTACGCAGCACTATTCCCTGGGGCCGAGCCGGATCCTCCAGCTGCCACTGCCGCACCAGGCATTTAAGTTTGTCCCAGCTGGCGGCGCCGATGGCTGGATCGGGACAGCAGAGGGCCTTGGTGGGGGTGGCACAGAGCAGCAGGTGGTGACTGATCTGTGGCATTTATGCTTTAGCGATGGACGCGGTGAAACCTTGGGCCAATTCTCTACTGAGTGATGGCTGACGTTCCCACGGCAGTTCTCGATTGGCCGGCCGAAAATTAATTCGCTTATCGTTTTCGCCGCTGAACGTCTGCAACGGGTCCCAGTTGAGCCAACGGCCCATAGACTGCAACCTGCTGTAGATGGCCTTTCGATTTATGGACCTTCTGTTTAATAGCATGGCATGAAGGCTAATTGCATGGTGCGAAGCCTAATGGAATGGCTTTAAGCCTAGTGGAATAGCTTGAAGGTAATTGGCATAGCGTGAAGTTTGGGGTATTCGGTATTCACGCTCCGATGGCGGCTAGGGGCGTAGCGGAGTGCAACTGGGCAGCAGCCTCCTGCACAGCTTGGCGGGCCCAGGCGTCCACTGCCAATACGTCTTCTAGGCCAGGATGGGCCATTAGATCAACCCGATGACGATCACAGACGCGTTCAATCAACCGGGGAATATCGAGGAAGTGCACCCGCTCTTCTAGAAACAGGGCCACTGCCTGCTCGTTGGCGGCATTCATCACAGCTGGCATGGTGCCTGCGGCACGGCCAGCAGCATAGGCTAGTTGCATGCATGGGTACTTGGCCGGATCGGGCTGGCGAAAGCTCAGCTGGGCTACGGCGGCAAGATCTAGACGACGCCAGGGTGTTTCCACGCGCTCGGGCCAGCTCATGCAGTAGAGGATCGGCAGCTTCATATCCGGCCAACCCAGCTGGGCTAGCACGGAAGAATCGGCGAGTTCCACCATCGAATGAATAATTGACTGGGGGTGGATTACGATTTCGATATCGTCGTAATCGATCCCGAACAGGTAATGGGCCTCAATGACCTCCAGGCCCTTGTTCATCAGGCTGGCGGAATCTACGGTGATCTTGCGCCCCATGCTCCAGTTGGGATGACTGGTGGCATCGGCCACGGTGGCCTTGACCAAATCTCGCGCCTCCCAGTCGCGGAAGGCACCGCCTGAGGCTGTGAGCAGAATTCTTCGCAGTCCAGGGGTGGCCACTCCGGTGGAGAGGCGGGCGCTATCGGCCCAGGGGGTGCCCTGCAGGCACTGGAAGATGGCGGAGTGCTCCGAGTCGGCTGGCAGCAGCCGCGAGCCCGATTTGGCCAGCTCCGGCAGCACCACGGGGCCTGCGGCAATCAGGGTTTCCTTGTTGGCCAGGGCCAGATCCTTGCCGGCGCGAATGGCGGCCAGGGTGGGCAGTAGGCCGGCGCAGCCAACGATGCCGGTCACCACCAAGTCGGCGCTGGACCAGGCGGCGGCGGCGCAGATCCCATCAGTACCGCCCAACAGCTCCGGCAGGGGCTGCGGGCGCTGCTGGGGCTCGAGCAGCTGGAGCCGCTGGCGCAGCTGGGGAATTAGCTCCGCGTCCGCCAGGGCCACCACCTCCGGGCTGTGGCGCTGGATCTGCTCGATCAGCAGCTCCAGGTTGCGGCCGGCGGTGAGGGCCACCACCCGGAAGCGATCGGGGAACTCCTCCACGATCTGCAGGGTCTGGGTGCCGATCGAGCCGGTGGACCCCAGCACGCTGATGGCTTTCACGGCAGGGCTCCGGAACTGGCGGGGCCCAGTTTCCCATCCCTCGGCACCCCTGGCGGCCTCGCTGGCGGCCCAGCTAAAAAAATGGCCGGCCTGGCACCTGGGCCGCTCCAGCGGGATCCAGGCCACAGCTCACCTGTGGGCAGTGCAGCTGAACCATGGATCCGCGAGCAAACCGCTCCACAGCCGTTGGCCAAAGGGCCAGTGGCCAGAGGCCTGGTGGCTCGTAGGCCATTGACCAGAAGGCTGGTCAAATGAAGTACATGGCTTGGGACTCCATCAGCCGGTCGCGGCGATCGATTAGGTCTTGGAGTGTGGTGGTTTCCAGTATTTGTGCTCGTGCCATGGCCAGCTCATTTTTCAAGCCATTAAGCACCTGATATTCAGGGGTTTCAGATAGTGTCTCGCCCCTCAGGCTGTCCTCTCCTTCCAGACAGCGCACCACATCCACCACCTTGATCTCTGAGGGGGCCATGGCCAGCTGGTAGCCCCCCCTTGGGCCCCGAATACTGCGCAGGATCTGGGCCCGCCGCAGGCTGGTAAGCATCTGCTCCAGGTAGCGATCGGGCATCTGCTGGCGGCTGGCGATCTCGGCCACCTGGAGCACGCCCCCCTGTAAATAAATGCTGGCCAGCTCGAGCAGCGATATAAGCCCGTACTCTGTTTTGGCACTAAACACGGGCTGCAATCCACGGCTTCCTTGCGGTGATTATGGCAGGTCGCCGCCTCGGTCGATAGCAGAGCAGCCTGCCTGAGCACCGTCGCGGCCAGCAAATTTCCCCATCAACATTATTGGCATTTCTGGGCGATGCTTTGGTTGTCATCCAGCATGCTCATGTTTTGCTTGTGTTTTTATGCCGGGTAATTGTATTTATGTTTAGTTATTGCATTTATGCTCTGCTGATATTCTTTCGGCGTGATGCCCTACTTTGCTGGGAGCTGGAGCTGGCAAGCAATTTTGGTAAGGCGCCGCTAGCCTTTCCAGATTGGCAGGATTGGCGGCCAGGTTCTGCCGCGATGGAGCATGGACGGGTCCACACTGCTCTCACCGGGAGGAATTGCCATGGGGATTGGCCGACGTGTCGGACGCTGGTTGCGCCAGCTCGGCGAATCGCTCGATCCTGTCTTGCCAGCCCTGGTACCTGGCGTGATGGCCAAGGGAGCTGGCGGCGGCGATCCCGATGCGGCACCGGCGGCCAGCAGTGATGAAACGCCCTCGGGCCCCTGGCAGGGGGTGAGGGAGCGGGCGCTGGCCAAGAGCCTGCAAACCCTCCGCCAAGAGGCCCTGTTCGCCCTGGGGGCCTTCCACGCCGCCCACACGGCCGCTGCGGCCGTGTTCGACGATCGGCGCCTGACGGCGGCCCTGGCCCGGCGCACCGGCGAGCGCGTGCCGGATGAGGTGCTCGACAAACTGGCCCAGGCCAGTGCCGTCTGGCACCGCGACGCCGCCGCCCTGGGCATGGCCCTAAGTGCCGTGGGTGCAGCGGAAGTGCCCGACCTCACCCTGGCCGAGGCCCTGGAGGTGGACGAGGAGGAAGCCGATGCCCTCACCGCGATGGTGGAGGGCTACGAGGTGGAACTCAATCGCCAGATGCTGCAAGAGGGAGAGCGCAACGAACCAGAAGACGAATCCTGACTGCTTCGAACCTGGCAAGTGCTTGAGATCTCAGCTGAGCTCCTATGCAGAGCCCAGCGAGCATTGCCTGGCGCGGCTGTTAAGAGGTGATTGGGACCTTTCGGTTCTCAAGTGGGCAAGGTGATGATCGGATCAGCTGAGGAATCTCTGGAAAATCCGAGCAATGGTTAATGAGCCTTGATGCAGCCATCGCTTTGTGTTGACTGGTTTGGCTGAATGGCGGGTTTCGGGTTTTCCTCTCTCAATCTAGGGTCTCCTTAAATCTAGAGTTTCGCTCAATCCAGGGCCTCCCTAGGGAGATTTTGGAAAACCGCCATTTTGGCGATCTTGTCACTCGGTAATCCTTGCGGCATCAGGTATAAATTGGCCCTGGTTGGGGTTTCCTGGGCTTCCATGAAACTAGAGTTTCCCCTAAAATCAACCTGCAGCATTGGATTTTGGTTGCAGTATTCTGGGTTTCTTGGGCTCGCCAGCCTGGGGCTGGGAGGTCCGACCCATCAGCAGTACCAGGGGAATCGCTAGGATGAATAACATTGCTATGGCGCGAAATACGTCTCCATAGGCCAGCAGGGCCGCCTGCAGATCCACCTGCCTGGTCAACAGTTCTAGGGCCTGCTGATGGACATTCCCCGGACCCTCCCCGCTGAACTGCATAAACTCTTCCAGCCGTTGCAAGCCCAGCGAACGCCGGCAGCAGCCAGCCGGGACGCCCCCGGGCGGGCTGGGTCTCCGCCGCCATAACAGTCTCTTCAGTAATAGCCGCTCCTGTGGCAGGGGCTTGCTTAGTTGGGGCTCCCATGGCAGCTGAGTCAGGGGCGGTAGTGCCAGGGGTAGCGACTCCGGCAGGAACTGTGGAACCCATGGCGCGAGGCGGTGGTGGCAAGAAGCCAGGGCCTTGGCCCCCAGTGCCGATGGCTGCTGGGGGATGCCGACTCAGCCTGATCTTGCACTTTGCCACCACTGGGCCACCACCTCCGGGCTGCCGTACCAACGGCTGCCAAATGCACCGCCATGGGCCACCCCGGGCAGCACCAGCTGGTGGGAGCCAGCCAACAGGGCAGATCCCACCGGCACCAAGCCATCCCCGGCCAGGCGAGCAGCTCCGCCCTTTGCTGGATCGCCCGCCAATGCTTCAGAGCCAGCAATCGCCCCGTAGGAGCGGGCCGCCATCCTTCTGGAGAGGGGAGAGGCGATCGGCGAGCTCAGATCCAGATCCCCCGCCACCGACAGGTAGTGGACCCGATCGCCACAGAAAGCCCCTGGCAATTGTTGATCCACCCACTGGCGCAGGGCCGTGGCCCGCTTGGCGGTATGGGGACTGCCGAGAGTAATCAAGGCATCCGCTAAACGCGCTCCGCCGTAGGCCCGGCCCGCCAGCGGCAGTTCTGCCAGCCAAAGGCGCAGCATCACCCCCCCGGAGCTGTGGCCCACCAGGGTGATCCGGCCGCTGGGGGAGTTTGCGGCCAGCTGTTCGGCCAGCAGCTGTACCCGATCCAGCAGCCTCAACCAGCCCCAGGCGCTCAGCGTGGCCAGCCAATCGAAACGGCTGACCGACACCACCCGCACCGGCTGGCCGCTGAGCTCAGCCAGGCACTCCGCCATCGGCCCATAGGCCTGGGGCGCGATCAGGAAGCCGCCCAAAATCAGCACTGGCTGATGCCCGGATCCGAATTCACCCATTGCTCGTCATCTCCTGTTACATTGCTCGCAACGTTTCTTCACGTTGCCTCCCATGGCTGACAACACCTCCCGTTTTGGCTTCGTCGGTTTCGCCGAAACCTGGAATGGCCGCCTGGCCATGCTGGGCTTTGTGATTGGCCTGGCCACCGAATTGCTCACCGGCCAAGGCATCCTCTCCCAGGTGGGCCTCGGCTGAGCCAAGCTGATTTAATCGCCTAGACTTTAATTACTTAAATTTTAATCGCTTAAATTCCAGCCCTCCGGCCTTAGCCGGGGG
>CANHSW010000032.1 GCA_947463165.1 Cyanobacteriota bacterium | reverse complement strand
TAGGCCCAGGAGAGGTCCCGCAGCTTGTGGGGCTCACTGGTGGGATCCTCGAAGTTGGCGGTGTTGATCACCGCGCCATAGGTGAAGCAAAGTTTATTGCCGCTGCGCTGCCAGTGGCGCTGGAGCTGCCGGGCATGGGCCTGCAAAAAGCCCGGCGTCACCACCAGATCGCTGTCGATGAACAGGATCACATCGCCGCGAGCATGCTGAACACCGCGGTTGCGGCCCGCGGCCGGCCCGCCGTGCTCCTGGCGCACCAGGCGCACGTGGGGCAGGGATGCGGCATTGGCCTGCAACCAGCTGATCGTGGCATCGGTGGAGCCGTCATCCACCAGCACCACCTCAAAATCCAACTCCAGTTCCGGGGTTACCGCCGGGGCTGCATCTGGGGCGGCTTGCCAAGCGGCGGTTGGGGCGAGCTGGGGATCGGCCTGCTGTGGCGCCCTGGGAGGCAACTGCTGGGCCTCCAGCGCCAGCAGGCACTTCTGGAGGATCGGCAGCCGGTTGTAGGTCGGGATGACGACGCTGATGAACATGCTGGTGAACCGGCGGCAGAGCCTGCCGGGATGCATAGCAGGCCGGAATAGATGAACTGAAAAAAAGGGGGACCCCTACGGATCCCCCGGCTTGGCTATCGAGATGGGATCAGTCTGCGGCGCCGCCATTGTTGGCGGTGCCGGTGACGCCATTGCCAGCGCCTTCGCCACGACCCTCATTGCGCAGCTTGCGCTTCTTGAACTTGCGGGCGTAGGCGCGATTGCGCTCCTGCTTTTCCTTCTTAAGATTCCTGCGCTTGGCCATGCGGGCAGCGATTGGGGAGAACGATTAAATCTCACCCTACTCAACGGCTGGGCTGGCGGGGGCAGGCTCCAAAAGCCGGCCGTCCTCCATCTGCACCAGCCGATCGGCCACGTCAAGGATGCGTGGATCGTGGGTCACCATCAGCACGCCGCAACCCTGATCGCGGGCCAGGCCCTGGAGCAGATCCACCACCTCCCGGCCGGTGCGGCTGTCCAGCGCCGCGGTGGGCTCGTCGGCCAGCAACAGCTGGGGCCGCCCGGCCAGGGCACGGGCGATGGCCACCCGCTGTTTTTGGCCGCCGGAGAGGTCATGGGGAAGTTTGGCCAGGTGATCACCCAAACCCACCGCCCGCAGCCATTCGCGAGCCAGATCGCGGCGCGACCGATAGCCCAGATCTGGCAGCAGATCGGCGCCCATCTGCACGTTCTGCTCGGCCGTGAGGCAGCGCAGCAGGTTATGGCCTTGGAAAATCATGCCGATGCGGCGGCGCAGGCGCTGGCGCTGGTCGCGGTTGGCGGCGTTTAGCTCTTGGTCGAACAGGCGCACCGAGCCCTGCTGCACCGCCCGCAGGGCCCCCACCAGGGTGAGCAGGGTGGTCTTGCCGCAGCCGGAAGGGCCCGTGAGCAGCACCATCTCGCCGGCGCCGATGCGCAGATCCACCCCCTGCAGCACCGCTCGACGCATGGCTCCTGTGCCAAACCAGTGGCTCAGGCCCACCACTTCCACAATGTTTGGGCGATTCAGAATGTTAACCGGGTTTAGTTGGCCGGCTGTATTCAGCTGACTGGCAGAGTTCACTTGGCTGGCTTGATTCAGCTGGCTGGCTGGATTGACACCGTTGCTGGGAATCGCAGTATTGGCTGGGATCGGGTTGCCGGCGGCACTGTCGATGGCGTCGGGAGGTAATGATTGAGCCACTGGTAAAAAGCGATTATTGTAGGAAATAAACCCAGGTAAATTAGCCTGGATAAATTAGAAAATCTCGGCCGGATCGGCATCGCCCAGGCGCCGCATCGCTACGGCCGCCGAGCCCAGGCACATCACCAAGATCAAGCTGAACACCAGCAGGGCCCGCTGAGGATCCATCGCCACGGGCAGCTTGGTGCCCGAGCGCACCAATCCATAGAGAAGTTGGGCGGAGATATAGGCGGGCAGGTAGCCAAGTGCCGCCAGAATCAAGGCCTCCCGGGCCACCACCCCCAGCAACCCAGCTAGCCGGTAACCCATGGCCATCAAGGTGGCATATTCCGGCAGGTGATCGCTAACATCGGAGTATAGAATTTGATAGACAATTACGCAGCCCACCACAAAACCCATGGCTGATCCCAGGGTAAAGATAAAGCCGATTGCCGTGCTGCTGCGCCAATAATTCTTCTCGAATTCCTCGAAGCCTTGCTTGGTGAGTATCTTGACGTCATCTGGCAGCAGGGCTTTGATCCGGCGGCTGGCCGCCTGTATATCAGTGCCGGGCGCCAGGCGAATAAGGCCCAGTTCAATACTGCCGGGGGGCGTACTGGGCATCAGCTTCAAAAAGGTTTCGCGGCTGGTGAGCATGTTGCCGTCGGCGCCGAAGGAGGCCCCCAGGCTCACCAGATCCGCAACCCTCACCCGCTTGCCCGCCACCTCGGTTTCCACCACCTTGCCCTGGTTGTACCAGCTGGCAATCGGGCCAAATTCGGGGCGAGAAAGCTGATCAAATAGCACCCGACCCTTCTGGCTGAGGCCCTTGGCCTTAACGGCGATGCTGGGATCGGTGAACAGGGGGTCTGCGGGCTCAAAGCCCAGCACCAGAATCGAGCGGGTGGAACGGGTTTGGGGATTGCGCCAGAGCAGCAGGTTCCAGTTCACCGGCGTGATCCCCCGCACGGCCGGGTCGGCCATCACCTGCACCAGCCGCCGCCGCGGGAAGCTGGCCATGCCGATGGAACTCATCGTGCGGGGGCTGATCAGTACTAAATCCGCGTCAAACAGCTTGTGGACTGTGACGCTGGCATCAAATAGTCCGTCGCGAAAGCCCAGCTGCATGAACATCAAGATGCCCGCGAAGGCGATCCCCGCCAGGGCCACCGCCAACCGCGCCGGCTGACGGCTGAGCAACAGCCAGGCCAGGGGGATGCGGCGAGAGCTCCAGAAATTGGTCACGGTTCCAGCCTGGCGATCACCTTCAAGCCAGTGAGATTGCGCACCCGTTGGCTATCGGCGGCATCGAGGGAAACGCGCACCTCTACGATGCGGGCATCGGCGTCGCCGGTGGGATCGGTGGCCAGCAACTGGCGCTGGCGCACCTGGGGGTTGATGCGGATCACTCGGCCGGCGAGGCTGCCCTGGAAGCCGCCGTTCTCACTCACCAAGCTCACCGCCTGGCCGATACGCACCCGACCGATATCGCTCTCATACACCTCCACCAGGGCCTCCATCTGGGCACTGGCCCCGAGCTCCAGCACGCCATCTGAATCCGTGGGTCGCTCGCCCTGTCTTGCATTGATCCGCAGCACGGTGCCAGCGATGGGCGCCCGCAATTCGGTGAGGGCCAACTCTGCTTCCACCCGTTGCAACTCTGCTTGGGCATCGGCGCGCAGGGCCTGCAATTCGAGCAGGCGGGTTTCCCGGGCGTCCAAGTCGCCGCTGGGGTAGCTGCCAGTGCGGCTGAGCTCGCGGTAGCGGGCGATGTCGCGGTTCTGGAGCACCAGGCGCCGATCCAGATTGGCGATGCGGCTGGTCAACTTGCTCCGATCAGCCACCAAGCCGGGCCGGCTATCAAAGCGGGCCAACAGCTGGCCGGCGAGCACCGTATCGCCCTCCTTGACCAGCAGGGCGGCGATGCGCGGGCCACCAGCATTGCCGCCGCTCGGGGCGGCCAGCTTACGCACATCCCCCTCGGGGTCCAGGCGGCCCAGGGCGGCCACCCCCTCCGGGCGGGCCGGTGCCACGACCGCGGCTGGGGCCAGCTCAGGCTTGGTCGACTTGCTGCGCTGTTGCAGCACCATCGCCAGGGCCGCCAGGGCAGCCAAGCCCGCCAACAGCAACCACCAGCGACGGCTAGCTAGGGCGGTCATCAGGGTGCCGGGGGGTCGTCGAACAGCAATTCCTCGATGTAGCGCTCCGCCCAGGCCGGGTTGAACGCCTTCTCCAGCACGCGGCGGGTCTTGTCGTTCTGTTTCTGTTGCTTGCAATAGCGGCCCTGCCCGTGCCAGCGCTCCAGGGTAGAGGGGTGATCCGGCGATTGAGCCTCAGCCAGCTGCACCGCAGAGCTCAGCACCTGTAGAAATTCGCCCACCTCCTCGATGAAGGCCGCCTCCTCCTCGCTGGTGCTGGGCCGCACGAAGCGCACGTGGGGCGAGAAGATCGAACCCCAGTCGGGCAGCTGCCGCTGTTGGCAATAACTGCGCTTTGGCCGCTCGGCCAGGGCGGCGGCGATGCCAGCCGGCAGCTCGCTGAGCACCGGCGACAGATCGACAATCGCCGCCGATACCCCGGCCGGACCGGCGACGATGTCGGCGCCGAACACCGGCAGGTCGTAGCGAGGATCGGGAAAAAATACGCAGTGCAGGATTTGCAGGCCGGCACCGAGGCGGGCGGTTTCCAGGTGCAGCTTGCGCAGGCCGCGGCAACGGCGCAGTTCATTGCGGATGAACAGGGCCTCCCCGTCGAGGCTGCCGCTGATCGCCTCCAGCTCCGGATCCACTGCCAAGGGGGCCAACTCAGGCAGGTGGCGCCAGTGATCGCGAATGCGCTCGGCGAGGGCATCGACCAGGGGGTGCAGCCCACCGCTGGTGGCCGCAGCTGAAGATGGAGCAGGACTCAATTGGGTGGCCGGACCAGCAGAATGCAGATCCTGCCACGGTTTAACCGCTTGCCCCAGGCTGACTGCGCCCCCCTGCTGCCCGGCCTGGCGCCCCCCCAAAGCCGGCGGCTGGCCAACGGGGCCCGGGTGGTGAGCCTGGCGATGCCGGATGCCCCCCTGGTCTGCCTGGATTTCTGGTGTCGTGGCGGCAGCCTGTTCGAGCGCTCCGAGGAGAGCGGCATCGCCCACTTCCTCGAACACATGGTGTTCAAGGGTTCCCAGCGGTTGGCCGCCGGCGAGTTCGATCTACGCATTGAGGCCTTGGGCGGCAGCAGCAATGCCGCCACCGGTTTC
Source organism: Cyanobacteriota bacterium (assembly GCA_947463165.1). GTDB lineage: Bacteria > Cyanobacteriota > Cyanobacteriia > PCC-6307 > Cyanobiaceae > UBA5018. The sequence goes on along the minus strand of CANHSW010000032.1, from coordinate 7,710 downwards.
GACGACGTGCACTACCACGTACTCATCCCTCCGGAGGCGGCGCCGGAGGCCCTGGAATTGCTGCTGGATTTGGTGCTGGCGCCGGCCCTAGACCCCGAGGCCTTTGCCATGGAGCGGCAGGTGGTGCTCGAAGAACTGGCCCAGAGCGAAGACCAACCGGACGATCGGGCCCTGCAGGTGCTGCTGGGCCACGCCTGCGGCAGCCACAATTACGGCCTGCCGATCCTGGGGCTGCGGCCCCGATTACTGGCCCACACCCCAGAGGCGATGGCCAGCTTCCAGCGCCGCCGCTATCGCGCCGATCACTGCGTGCTGGCAATCACCGGAGCGATAGCGGCGGCTGGGCTGGAGCTGGAGACGGCGCTAAACACCAGTGCCCTGGCCAGCCTGCAGCCGGCTGTTGCCGGCGAACAGCTGCCCAGCTTGCGGCTGCGGCCCGGGGAGCACCGGATCAGCTTGCCGCGGTTGGAATCGGCGCGGCTGCTGATGGCCTGGCAACTGCCCGCCGCCAGCGATCAGGAGGGGGTGATGGGAGCGGATCTGCTCACCACGGTGCTGGCGGAGGGGCGCCGCAGCCGCCTGGTGGAGCGGCTGCGGGAACAGCTGCGCATCGTTGAGAGCATCGACCTGGATCTGCACGTGATGGAGTGCGCCAGCCTGGCCCTGCTGGAGGTGGTCTGCGAAGCCGACGACCTGCCAGCCGTACGGGAGGCGATCCAAACGGTTTGGCAGGAGGCGATGGCGGACCCGATCGGCGCCGCCGAATGGCAGCGGGCCCAACGCCTGGTTACCAACGGCTATCGCTTTGGCCTGGAGGCACCGGGGGGGGTGGCCGGCCTGATCGGCAACAACCACCTCTGGGGCCGTGACCAGGAGCTGGCCCGGCCCCTGGAGCTGCTGGCGGCTTGGAGTCCGGAGCGGCTGAGGCTGCAGGCGCTGCCCCTGCTGGATCCGCGGCGGGCCTGCCTGTTGGAGGCCCTGCCCGCATGAATACCCCTCAGATCACCCCTCAGTTCGGCGATTGGGAACACCAGGCGTTGCCCGGGGGCCTGCCCTGGAGGCTGCAGCGCCGCAGCGGACCGCGGGTATTGGCGGCGCGGCTATGGATCTGCGGTGGCAGCGGCGGCGACGCCCCTGGCGAGCGCGGTGCGGCCCAGTTGTTGGCCGGCCTGCTCACCCGCGGCTGCGCCGAGCTCGATGCCGAGGGGTTGGCCGACCTGGTGGAAGGCTGCGGTGCCGCCCTGCGGGCTGAAGCCAGCGAAGACCACCTGGGGCTGAGCCTCAAGTGCGCTGCCGATGATGCAGCGCTGCTGCTGCCGCTGCTGCTGGCCATGGTGCGGGAGCCCCGGCTGGAGCCAGATCAAATTGAGCTGGAACGGCAGCTCAACCTGCAGAGCTTGCAGCGCCAGCGGGAGGACCCCTTCCAGCTCGCTCACGACCGGCTGCGCCACCAGTTGTACGGCCATGGCCCCTATGGCCACGACCCCCTGGGGGTGGAGTCTGAGTTGAAACAACTCGACGCCGCCGCCCTGGGCCGGCGCGCCGCCCAGCTGGGCCAGGGGGGGGCCGTGCTGGTGCTCTGCGGCCAGCCCAGCGACGGGCTGCTGCAGTTGCTGGAGCAGGATCTGCGGCAGAAGCCCTGGTCCACCCAGCTGCCAGGCAGCCAGGCTGGGCCGGGCGGCAGAGGCGGCGAACGCCTCGGCAGCATTGAACAAGACACCGAGCAACTGGTGCTGATGCTGGGGGCCGCCACCGTGCCGATCAGCCATGCCGACGCCCTGCCGCTGAGATTGCTGCAGTCCCACCTGGGGCTGGGGATGTCGAGCCGGCTGTTCGTGACCATGCGGGAGGAGCGGGGCCTGGCCTACGACGTGGGCGTGCACATGCCGGCCCGCCGGGGGGCGACGCCCTTTGTTTGGCACCTCTCCACCTCCGCCGATCGGGCCGCGGAGGCCACCGCTGCCCTGCTGGATGAGTGGCAGCGGTTACTGCAGCAGCCGCTCTCGGAGTCGGAACTGGCCCTGGCCAAGGCCAAATTCCGCGGCCAAGACGCCATGGGCCGCCAAACCTGCGGCCAGATTGCCGATCGCATGGCCATGGTGCTTGGCCATGGCCTGGCTGAAACCCACGTGGCCGACACCCTGGCCCGGGCCGAGCAACTCTCAGCCCAAGATCTACAACAGGCTGCCCAAAGACAATTGCAATCTCCCTACCTGAGCCTCTGTGGCCCAGGCTCTGCCTTAACCGCCGCCACGGCGGTCTGGCAGCGACGGCATTAGCTGCAAGGGCAGTAGTAGCAAAGGCAGTAGTAGTATTAACGGCAGTAGCGGTAACGGTAGTAGTGGTAACGGCGGCAGCGGTAGCGATAGCGGTAAAGGCATCTCGATAAATTGCCAACTCAGCCCCTATTGGTTAGGGCAAGGTCAGTCACCGCAAAGCTTGCCTAATCATCAGACCGGTGGGATTTGGGATTTTTTGAGGTGCCTGTAATAGTAGTTACGGCAGTACCAGTACCAGCAATAGTGGCAGTAATCATCAGTTGCCAAGTTTGGCTGTATATGATGATTGGAAATTTACGCCGGTTGGCTATTTCCGTGGTTTGGCTATTGCGCTGGCATTGGCTATTGCGCCGCTCAAGTATTGGCGCTAGCTGGGAAAAGGGTGAGGGGGCAGGATTGAGGCGTCGCTCCCGGTGCATTCGATGCAGTTGCATCCCCTCAGCTCCCTGCCGCCGCTACCGCCATTGCGGCTGGCGGTGGTGGGCCACATCGAGTGGGTGAGCTTCATTGGTGTGGAGACGCTGCCGGCCGCCGGCAGCATCTCCCATGCCAACACCTTCTTGGAGGAACCGGCCGGCGGCGGCGCCGTGGTGGCTGTGCAACTGGCGCGACTCACGGGCCAGCGGGTGAGTTTTTTCACGGCCCTGGGGCGCGATGCCATCGGCCGCCAGAGTGCGGAGCGGCTCACCGCCCTGGGCTTGGATTTGCAGGTGGCCTGGCGGGATGGCCCCAGCCGCCGCGGCGTCAGTTTTGTCGATGCCAGCGGCGAGCGCACGATCACCGTGATTGGCGATCGCCTCACCCCCGGCGCCGCCGATCCCCTGGACTGGCGGCAACTGGCCGATTGCGATGGCGCCTTCATCACCGCAGCCGACGTAGCGGCCCTGGAAATCTGCCGCCAGGCCCGCTGGCTTGGGGCCACGCCCCGGGTGCGGCTAGCGATGCTGCAGGCAGCTGGCATCGGGCTGGATGCCTTGATTGGCAGCGGCCTCGACCCGGGCGAGGCGGTGCCGGCCGGGGCCCTGGACCCCGCCCCCCTGTTGCGCCTGGCCACCGAGGGAGCCCGGGGCGGTCTGGCCACGCCTGGCGGGCGCTTTGCCGCCCCAGAGCTGCCCAGCCCCCTGGTGGACAGCTACGGCTGTGGAGACAGCTTCGCGGCTGGGGTAACCGCTGGCATGGCCGCCGGTTGGAGTGTGGAGCAGGCCGTCAGCCTTGGTTGTCACTGCGGTGCGGCCTGCGCTGGGGGGCTGGGTCCCTACGCCAGCCAACTGCGGTTGGCCGGCTAGGGGGTATGGGCCAGGTAGAAGCGGCTGGTAAGTAGCGGCCAGGCATAGCGGCCGGGCAGTGGCGGTTTAGGGCTGGGGCGCCGTCAGCCACTGGGCCCGGCGCTGCTCCAGTTGCACCAGCCGGTAGCGATTGAATTCGGTGGGCTCCAGGCGATACACCCGCTCCAAATCGAGCAGCTGGCGAGCCATGGCCACCATCACAGGGTGATCTTCGTACAAAGTGGGGAAATCCCAAATCTCAAGAAAATGTTAAGCCCCTTTGCGGGGCCTGGACGCCTCGGCAGCTCCCTGCTTGGTAACCAAGACGAAACTGGTTCTCCAAGTTGAAGCCGGCTCCCAAAACTGGGTGGCAAGCCCAAACTGGGTGCCCAACACGAAACTGGTTTCCTCAGCGAAAGCCTGGGCACCAACGGGGGGCAAGTCAGTCGCCGCTGGCTGCCGCAGCGCCCGGGGCCAGGCGTCTGCGCACCGATTCGGCATGGCTGTGCAGCCCTTCGCTCTCGGCCAGGGTGACCACCGCCGGGCCGGTGGCGGCCAGGGCCGCCGGGTTGAAGCGGATTAAAGAGGTGTGGCGCAGGAAGGTTTCCACGCTCAGGGCACCGGCAAAGCGGGCCGTGCCGGAGGTGGGCAGGGTGTGATTCGGACCGGCCAGGTAGTCGCCCACGGCTTCTGGGCTATCGGGCCCCAGGAAGATGGCCCCGGCATGGCGAATCCGCTCGGCCAGGGGTTCGGGATCCTCCACCAGCAGTTCCAGGTGTTCCGGGGCGAAGCGATCGCTGAGCTCGGCGGCCGTGGCCAGGCTGTCGCAGACCACCACCAGGCCCCAATCTTGAATCGCCTGGCGGGTGATCTCGGACCGGGGGTGATCCGCCAGCTGGGCCTCCAGGGCAGCCGGCAGGGCCGCCGCCAACTCCTCGCTGGTGGTGAGCAGAATCGCCGCCGCCAGGGGGTCGTGTTCGGCTTGGGCCAGCAGATCGGCGGCCACCAGCTCCGCCGGGGCCGTGTGATCGGCGATCACCAGCACTTCGCTGGGGCCAGCCAGCGAATCGATCGCCACTCGCCCATAGACGGCCTTCTTGGCCAAGGTGACGTAGAGGTTGCCGGGGCCGGTGATCACATCCACCCGCGGGATGCTCTCGGTGCCGTAGGCCAGGGCCGCGATCGCCTGGGCGCCCCCCACCCGGTACAGCTCGCGCACTCCGGCCAGGTGGGCCGCCGCCAGCACCGTGGGGTTGGGTTCGCCGCCCGGCCCCGGTGGCGTCACCATCACCAGCCGCTCCACGCCGGCGACGATCGCCGGCACGGCATTCATCAACACGGTGCTGGGGTACGAAGCCCGCCCACCGGGCACGTAGATGCCGGCGCGATCCACGGGCCGCCAGCGGCGACCCAGCTGTTCGCCGTAGGGACCCACCACTTTCAGATCGCTGGGCAGCTGCCGCTGGTGAAAGCTCAATATCCGCTGGTGGGCCAGCTCCAGGGCGCTGCGCAGCCGCGGCTCGCATTGCTGCCAGGCCTCCGCCAGCCTTTGCTCGGGAATGCGCAACGGCTCTGGTCTGATGCCGTCGAACCGCTCGCTGAACTCCAACAGGGCGCTGTCGCCACGCTCGCGCACCTGGGCCAAAATTGAATCCACCTTGGCCGCTTCCGCCGCCAGGCGACCGCCGCCGGTGCGGTTGGCGATCTCCTCCAGCCGCACCGCCGCCGCCCGCAGGTCTCTGAGGCAGGCGATGGTGGAGGCGGCGGCAGGGGCGACCACGGCGTCAGGGCGCGGGAAAACCGAAGCTACGTCCAGGCTGGCGAGGGCAGGGAGAACCGGCAGGTAGGATTTTCGTTTGCCGATCCAGCGTCAGAACCGCCTGTGGCCAATAACAAGTCTTCGATCAAGCGCATTGAAATCGCCGAGCGCAATCGCCTGCGCAACCGCAGCTATAAGTCGGCTGTGCGCACGCTGATGAAGCGCTGCTTCACCGCCTGCTTGGCCTACAGCCAGAAGCCTGGCGATGAGGCAAAAAGCGCTGTGCAGCTGTCCATGAACGCCGCCTTCAGCAAGATTGACAAGGCGGTGAAGGTTGGGGTGATGCACAGCAACACCGGTGCCCACCAAAAGGCCCGTTTGAGTGTGGCCGTGAAGAAGGCGATCGAGCCCGCCGCCGCCTGATCCCGGTTGCCACCATGGCGGCCTCCAAAGCGCCGGAAACCGCCATGGCCAACCCCTGCAGCGAGCCCCCAGCCACCGAGCCCCCAGCCCAGGGCGGGCGCGCAGATTCACTCGGGCCTGGGCGAGCCAGTCCAGACCAGAGCTCCCAGGTTGGTTCAGCTACAGCTGATCGGCTGCCAACCCTGGTGGATAGCCACTGCCACATCGTTTTTCGCAACTTCGACCAGGATCTCGATGAGGTGGCCCAGCGCTGGCGGGATGCCGGCGTCAAGGCCCTGGTGCACGCCTGCGTGGAACCCGCCGAGATCCCGGCGATTCGCGCCCTGGCCGATCGCTTCGCGGAACTGCGCTATTCGGTGGGGGTGCATCCGCTCGATACCCAGCACTGGCGCCACGACACCCAGCAGCTGCTGCGCCAGGCGGCCAGCGACGACGAAAGGGTGGTGGCGATCGGCGAGCTGGGGCTGGATCTATTTCGCGACACCAACCTCCAGGAGCAGCTGGCGATGCTTAGGCCCCAGCTCGACCTGGCGGTGGATCTGGATCTGCCGGTGATCATCCATTGCCGCGATGCCGCTGAGCCGATGCTGGCGGAGCTGCGCCGCCGCGCCGATGCCGGCCGTTGCCCGCGCGGGGTGATGCACTGCTGGGGCGGCACGCCGGCGGAAATGGCCGCTTTTCTGGAACTGGGAATGATGATTAGTTTCAGCGGCGTGGTCACCTTCCCCAAGGCCGAGGCCACCCATGACTGCGTCAGATCGGTACCGGCGGATCGCTATCTAGTCGAAACCGACTGCCCGTTTCTGGCCCCAGTACCGCGGCGGGGCAAGCGCAACGAGCCGGCCTACGTGGCCGCCGTGGCCGCCAAGGTGGCCGAACTGCGGGGCGAAAGCCTGGAGGCTGTGGCGAAATGCAGCACCGACACCGCTTCCAGGCTGTTCAATCTGCCCGTTGACACTGTAGGATAATTCATTGGCCCGGAAGCTGTACCGCTCCCCCTGTTGTCTAAGCCTGAAGCCTTGAAGCGAGTCCGTTGAGGCGCGCCACCCGGCAGCCGCTCCCCCTGGGGGCGGCTGTTCGTGTCGGCAGGTGCCAATTAACTGGTACCGGCTTCAGCTTTAGACCGGCCTTATCCCCTCTCTCCCCCGTTCCTGCAGGTTCACCGCATGAGCAGCGCGATCCAGATCGCCAAGACCGTCACCTACCTGCCAGATCTGGTGGAGGTGCAACGGGCCAGCTTCAAGTGGTTTCTGGAAAAGGGCCTGATTGAAGAGCTAGAGAGCTTCTCACCGATCACCGATTACACCGGCAAGCTGGAGCTGCATTTCATTGGCAGCGAGTACCGCCTGAAGCGTCCGCGCCACGACGTGGAAGAAGCGAAGCGTCGCGATGCCACCTTTGCCTCGCAGATGTACGTCACCTGCCGGCTGGTGAACAAGGAAACCGGCGAGATCAAGGAGCAGGAGGTGTTCATCGGCGAACTGCCGCTGATGACCGAGCGGGGCACCTTCATCATCAATGGCGCCGAGCGGGTGATCGTCAACCAGATCGTGCGCTCCCCTGGGGTTTACTTCAAGGACGAACAGGATAAGAACGGTCGTAAGACCTTCAACGCCAGCCTGATCCCCAACCGCGGTGCCTGGCTGAAATTCGAAACCGATAAGAACGATCTGCTGCACGTACGGGTGGATAAAACCCGCAAGATCAATGCCCATGTGCTGATGCGCGCCATCGGCCTATCCGATAACGACGTACTCGACAAGCTGCGGCATCCCGAGTACTACCAAAAGTCGATTGAGGCCGCCAACGACGAGGGCATCTCCTCGGAAGACCAGGCGCTGCTGGAGCTGTACAAAAAACTGCGGCCCGGCGAACCGCCCTCGGTGAGTGGCGGCCAGAGCCTGCTGCACAGCCGCTTTTTCGATCCCAAGCGCTACGACCTCGGTCGGGTTGGTCGCTACAAGATCAACAAAAAGCTGCGCCT
>CANHSW010000031.1 GCA_947463165.1 Cyanobacteriota bacterium | reverse complement strand
TTCGAGGTGCCCCTAATCCTATTGAGTAACTTTAGCTCCTTTCGAAAAGTTTAGGGGGCTCTGAGCAATAGCCATTCGTGAAAAGCCTTAGCGAAATTAGCTCAGCCTACATATCGAGCAGTTCCGGTGCAATGCGCAGGTGGCCGTGCTCATGGTGGTCGCTATCGATCAAGCCAGCCTGGCGCCAGCGAGACATGTGGCGAGACACTGTTACGCGGGTGTGGTTCACCATTTCCGCCAGTCTTTCGTGTTTAAGCCGCATGGGCAGTTCATACCAGCTACCGCAACGCTGGCCCAGGCGATCTACGAGCAGCTGCAGCAGGGCCCGCAGCCGTTGCTGCGAGTCGTTGAGGTGTTGGATCATCAGCAGAGAAGCGGTCCAATCGTTAAGACTGATCGCCTCTACTCCTTGGCTTAATTCACTGGTGTCGGTAAGGCTTGTTGTTTTAATTGCTTCCAGATGCAACCAGGAGTGACGCAGCAGCTCCAGGGGTAGTTGATCGCCGGATTGCAGGAAGCCGAGGGTGATCGGCTCCGCTTCCATCGGTTCCATGTGAACAGATGAAAATGCCACCCTGATCAAGCCTTCGGATACCCTTAGCTGCGTGCTGCGGCTAAAATTAGATGCATCAAGCATCAGGGTGTGGCCTATGGGAATCGAGAGGCAGGCAGGCTTTAATCTGCCAGCTAATCTGCTGTCTGATATGTCATCCAACGCGCCATCCAACGCGCCATCCGATGCGCCATCCGAGGCGCTATGCATTTTGCCATCTAAGATTCCGTCTCTGACGGATTTATTCCTCGTCATGGGCGTGACGGCGGAATAGGAAGTCGAGCGCGTGGTTGCGCAGTTTCCCGTAGCGTGGATCGGCTTGAATCCGTTCGTAACTGCGGGGGCGTTCAAACGGAATATTCATGATTTCGCCGATGGTGGCAGATGGCCCGTTGGTCATCATTACTATCCTATCTGCCAGGAATAGGGCTTCGTCAATATCGTGAGTGATCATCAATACCGTGGGCTTCTGTTCCCGCCAGATCGCCAGCAATTCCTCCTGTAGCTCTTCTTTAGTGATCGCATCTAGGGCACCGAATGGTTCATCCAGCACCAGCACGGCGGGTTTAACGGCTAGGGCCCTGGCGATCGCCACCCGCTGGCGCATGCCACCGGATATCTGGGCGGGTCGCTTGTGGTGGGCATCGCCAAGACCCACCATCTCCAGATGGTGTTCCACCGTTTCTCGACAGTCAGCCGCTGAAAGTTGGGGCCGAGCAGCCTGGACGGCCATCTCCACATTCCGCCACACCGTTTGCCAGGGCAGGAGGGAGTAGTTCTGGAACACCACCATGCGGTCGGGACCAGGTCGCTCTATCGGTACCCCTTGGAGCGTAACCTTGCCGGAAGTGGGCTGTAAAAAACCTGACACCATATTTAGCAGCGTGCTCTTGCCGCAGCCGGAATGGCCGATCACGCATACAAACTCCCCTTGGGCTACGCTCAAATTGATGTCGCGTATTGCCTCGAATGGACCTCGGCGCGTCTCGAAAACCTGGCCTACCGCCTCAAAATTCAGGAACTGCTCCAGACCTGAATTAACAGGATCAGAGCGAAATGGAGAATCGATCATTGCTTCCATGGCAGTCGCTCTGGGATCAGGGTGCTGGGGTGGAGATGTAGTCGGTTACGGCGGGCAGTCGCACGCTGGCCAGGGTGGGTACCATCTGGTCTGGCAGGGCTTTCAGATAGCCCAAGGGGTCGTCTTGGTGGAAGGGAATGCCATCGGCCAGGGTGAAGGCTTGCCGGCTGGGCCGCAGGTTGGCGTAGCCGGCCAGTTCCATGGCCTGGGCGTAGAGATCAGCGCGATACACCTGAGTTAGCAGTTCCACTCGATTGCTCGGGAATGGACTCCAGCCCCAGCGACTGAATTGGCTCAATATCCAGGCCCCCTCCGCTGGATTGGGCAGATGGCAGCGGTCGGCGTGGAACTGGTTAAAGCGCAGCAATTGGGTGGGGGTGGCCCCAGTACCTAAATCAAATTGGCGCTGCAGGGCGATGGCGGCCCGGGTACCTAACCATTGGGGCTGGCTGAGCACCTGGGTGAGCGTGCCCCGCTGGTCGCTGTCGTCGCAGCGGGCACCGGCGCGAATCAGGGCGGCGCCCAGGGCGGCGAGGGTATCTGGTTCGCGGGCGGCCCAGCTCTCGGCACAGGTGAGCACCTTTTCGGGGTGGCCACTCCAAATTTCCAAATCGGTGGCCATAACCCAGCCCAACCGATCTTCCACCGCTTCTGCCACCCGATAGCGGCCGGCGCAGAAGCCATCTATCGCTTCAGTGCGCAATGCCCCCACCATTAGCGTTGGCGAAAGGGCGACAAAATTCAGCTGCCGTTCCAGGTCGATGCCGCCCTGGCGGAACCAGTGCCGCAGCAGCAATTCAGCGATGCCGCGCCGCTGGGGTACCGCCAGGGTTAGGGGTCGGTCGCGGCCATCTAGCCAGCTGCGCAGGCTGGCGGGATCTTTCAGGCCCAGATCCAGCAGCCGCCGCGACAGGCAGAGGGCATTGCCGTTGCGGCTCACCGTGAGCGGCGTGATCGCCGCCCAGGGGCTGGGGTGATGAGACAGGCCCATGGTTAGGGCCAGGGGGGTGGTGGCGGCGGTGATCGCCGCTTCCAGCTTGCCGTCGATTAAATGCTGTTCCAGCACCTCCCAGTTGCTGAAGGGTACCGGCTGGATTTTTAACTGCGACTGGTCGTAAAGACCCTGCTCAATGGCTAGGGCCAGGGGGGCGATGTCGATGCCCGGCATGAAACCGAGCCTCACCAAGGCAGGGCTAGGGGTGCCGGTGGCTTTTGCTGTTCTCTTTGCATTGGTGGCGCCTGTCGCCTTGGCTGAGCCGCTGGCATTGGCTGCGCCATTTGCTTGGGCAGCGCCGCTGGCTGGGGCCTGAGTGCGGGCAAGTTCGGCTGTGCGTTGCTTGAGGCGCCGCTGCTGTTGCAAAAAGCCGATCAGTTCGCTGCGCAATTGGTAGTAGTCGGGGTGCTCCATCACCGCCAACCTTTCTCGAGGCCTGGCCAGGGGCACCGGCAGAATCTGACCGATGCCAGCTTCCGGGCCGTTGGTGAGCATCACCACCCGGTCTGAGAGCAGCAGGGCCTCATCAACATCGTGGGTCACCATCACGGTGGTTACACCGGCCTGCTGGCAAATCTGCATCAGCTGCTGCTGCAGATTGCCCCGGGTGAGGGCATCGAGAGCGCCGAAGGGTTCATCCAACAGCAACAACCTCGGCTGGATTGCCAGGGCGCGGGCTATGGCCACGCGCTGCTTCATGCCTCCAGATAGCTCTTTGGGATATTTATCCGCCGCCGCGCTAAGCCCAACCATCTTTAGCTTTTCATCCACCAACTTGGTGCGTTCAGGCTGCGGCAGAGATCTCAGTACGTTGGCTACAGCAAGATTTACATTTTCACGAACCGTTTGCCAGGGCAGTAGGGAATAGTTTTGAAATACCACCATCCTGTCTGGGCCTGGCTCGGTAATCTGACGGCCGTCCATCAATATGCCGCCACTGCTGGCCTCATTGAGGCCGGCCAGCAGGTTGAGCAGCGTGCTCTTGCCACAGCCAGAGTGGCCAATGAGCGAGATAAATTCTCCCTCATTAATTTCAAGATCGATATCCTTTAGTGCTATATAGCTGCCGCCATCTTCCAGGGGGAAAACCTTGGAAACATCATCAACGGTTACCAGGGCTGGCATCTCAACGACCTCCACCGGCGACGCGATTGCCCAGCATCCCCACCAGGCGATCGAGGATCAGGCCCACGATGCCCACATATAGGATGGCAAGGATGATTTGACTGGTGCTTGAATCGCCACCAGCATTGTAGGCATCCCAGATAAAGAAGCCGATGCCGCCATCTGCCTTGAGCATTTCAGCCGCCACAATCGCTAGCCAGGCCAGGCCCACGGAAATCCTCAAGCCAGTGAATACATAGGGGGCGGTGGCTGGCATCAGTATGTCCGTCAGATAGCTGCGCTTTCTGAGCCGTAGTACCCGGGCTACGTTTGTGTAATCTTGAGGTATTTCCTGGATGCCGACTGCGGTATTAATTACAATCGGCCAGACCGCCGTGATGAAGATAACGAAAATAGCCGCCGAATCTGCCTGTTGCAGTAATAGCAGTGAAATTGGCAGCCAGGCCAGGGGCGGAACGGTGCGCAGCACCTGGATCAGTGGATCAAAGCCCCGGCGCAGGAAATCGTTCAAGCCAATCGCCATACCAGCGGCAATGCCGACAACCGCAGCTAAAAAGTAGCCAACTGCCACTCGTTTTAGTGAAATAAAAATCTGTATTCCCAGGCCCTTGGCCGTGCCGCCATCGTCATAGAAAGGCTTGCTGATGTAGGGATCCCAGGTTTGGGTGATCACCTGGATCGGGCCGGGGAAGCCATCGGGTTTCGCCAGGCAGAGCAGCTGCCACACCACCAGGGTTAGGCCGATGCAGACCAGGGGGGCCTTGATCTGCCGGGCCAGGGGCGATCGGAGCCAGGAATTACGTAAGGGCTGGCGTTTGCGGCCATTGGCCAGGGCGGTGCTCATGAATCTGGGCGAATCAATGAAGGTAAGGGGGCAGGGGAGACCCGCAGGGGCCTCCCCATGGTTACAGTATTAGTTTAGGAAATGCAATCCAGAAATCACTTCAGTGCCTTGATTTTGAGGCCATCGAGATAGGCTTTAGGATTGCTGGGGTCAAACTTGACGCCATCAAAAAACACCTCTACGCCGCGGGAATCGCTGGCCGGGCCACTGCCGAAGCCATTGGCCTTGGCGGCGGCGCGCCATAGATCGGAACGGTTCACCTTGTTAACCAGGGCTTTGATATCTGTGCCCTTGGGCAGGTAGCCCCAGCGAATGTCTTCGGTTACGAACCAGGTGTCATGGCTCTTGTAGGGGAAGGAGGCATTGTTGCTCCAGAACTTCATCGTATAGGGGGATTTAGTAACTTTGCGGCCATCGCCATAGTCCACTGTGCCCTGCAGGCGGGGCAGGATGTCATCGACGCTGGCTTTTACATACTTGTCTTCAGCGAGGATTTTCGCCAGTTCAGGGGTGTTGGCTGGGTTTTCAGCCCATTTTTGGGCCTGTTGCACGGCCATCAGCAGCCTCAGGGTGGCGTTGGGGTTTTTCTTTACCCAATCGGCCCGCATGGCGAAGGCCTTCTCGGGATGTTGCTTCCAGATCTCACCTGTCTGGGCGGCCGTGTAGCCGATTTTTTTGTTTACCAGGCGCTCGTTCCAGGGTTCGCCAACGCAGAAGGCGTCCATGGTTCCAGACTGCATGTTCGCCACCATCTGCGGCGGTGGGATCACCACCAGATCAGCTTGTTTATTGGGGTCAACGCCATTGGCCGCCAGCCAGTAGCGCGTCCACAGGTCGTGGTTGCCGCCGGGGAAGGTGACGGCAACTTTGAACTTATCACCGGTGGCATTTTTCTTGGCTACCGCAGCCGCCAATCCCGGTGACTTGGCTTTGAACTTGGCGGGCAGGAATTCCTTGGATACCGAAATTGCCTGCCCCTGGGTATTCAGCCGCGCCAGAATATTCATCGGCACCGGTTTCTTGCTCTTGCTGATCGCCCCGGTGGTGAGCAGGTAGGGCATCGGGCTGAGGATGTGGGCCCCATCAATGCCGCCGCCAGCGCTGCCCAGCTCCAGGTTGTCGCGGGTGACGGCCCAGGAGGTTTGCTTTTTGAGCTCCACGCCGGTCATGCCCGCCTTGGCGAAGAAGCCCTTCTCCTTGGCGATGATCAGTGGGGCGGCGTCCGTGAGGGCGATGAAGCCCAGCTCCACGGAGGTGGTTTCCGGCTTGCCCGGGGCGGCCTGGGCCGGCAGGGGGGCCAGCAGGCCGGCGAGGGTACCCAGTTGCAGGGCGGCACCGGTGGTGGCGGCAAGCCCGGAGAGCACGAATTGTCGACGCGTGAGACTGAACATCAACGGTAAAAGCGGTGGAGGCGAAAGAATCCAATCCAGCCGATGCCTGCCGCATCAGCTGAACCAGAAAAGGGTATTGGTGCCTGACTGCCTATCAAGACAGAGGGTCTCCGCAGCGGATAACACTGCAACCGCGGGGACTGGGGCTGGCGCACAGGCTGACCAACGCTTTTAAGGAGACCACGCCAGGGCACACGTCGGTCGTAACCGTTGTTACGGACAGCCACTTTTTGGGCTTTCCGATCGCAAAGCCCAAGGGCCGATCCCCCTGCCAGCTATCCCTGCTAGCTCTGCTGGCCAGCTCTCTTGGCCAGCTCTGCTGGCCAGGTATGAAGGGGCGGCGCTTCATGGCGTTTCAGGGGGCCACCGGCGCCGCTCCCGCCAGGTCCAGGCGCCGCTGTTCGCCGCTGCGGGCCGCCAGCAGCGCCCTGGCCTGATCCAGGGCCGCCTCCAGGGATTGGAAGCCGCCGGCAAACCAGAGGTAGGCCCCCAGGTTCCACACCAGCGCTTCTGCTAGGGGGCCACTACCCCGCAGGGCCGCCAGGGCCTGTTCCCGCCAGGTTTCCAGCCCAGTCCAGGGCTGATCGGGGCCGCTGATGCCATGCTCCCGGGGGTGCAGCAGCACCCTTTCCTGCTGCTCGCCCCACACCCTTGCCGTGATCCCGGCCCTGCTGGTGGGCAGATCGGTGGAACCCTCCAATCCCTTAACGGTAAGCAGGTCGTTTTCGCCGGATTGGCGCAGGGCTTGCCAGGCGCGGATTTCGGTGGGGGGATGCACGAAGCCGCTCACCAGCAGGTGCTCGCCCCGGTGCGGTGTCCAGAGCAGTTCCAGGCTGGCCACGGGGGGCCGCTTGCCGATGGCGTCCCGCACCGCCACCATTTTTTCGGCGGCCTGGAAGTGATCCGGTTGATGGGTTACGGCCAGCCCCCAGCTATCCAGTCTGCTCTGCACCTCGGCCAGGGGCAGGCCCCGCCAGTGGATGCCCAGCGCTTCGAACAGGTCCGCCAGGGTGACGCCGTATTTCACCGGCATCGAATCGCCGCCGTGCAGGATCACCGGCAGGCCCGCGGCGGCGAGGTTGAGGGCCACCAGGGGAAGGAGGGGCGCCGTGCGGGCGCGGCCGTCGTAGGGCACCCCAAAGCAGATCGCCCTGGTGGCGGTGGTGAGGGTGGGCCCATGCTGGCGGTAGCTGTGGAGCATGCCGCAGAGTTCCTCGGGCGAGGGACGGCGGATGCGGTGGGCGATCAAAAATGCCCCCAACTGGGCCTCGCCCGCCTCGCCGGCCAGGATCAGGTCCATTGCCTCCTTGGCCTCCTCGATGCTGAGGCCGGTGCTGGTGTGTTCGCCGCTGCCCACCTTGCCGATGAACTCCCGGAACCGCAGCCTGGCTGGGGAGAGGGGGGCCCTATTGCTCCCGAAACCGGGCTGCGGGAGCGATTGCGACACGCCACAGGAACATCACTGCAGCCATTCTCGGGCCTGATCTGAACCAGCCTGATCTGGACCAGATCTGACTGCGAACAGCCGCTGAAGCGGCCAGGTGCTCTGGCCTGGCCATGGTGGCTCCCAAATCAGCCCAATAGTGGCGGCCTATACAAAAAAATAAGTGAGCATAGAGTATTTTTAAACTGTTAATGCTTTGAATGTTTTTGGGTTATTTGCTTTGCACTAGCTGTGATGGCTTTTTCTGGGCTTGTACGCCCGGCCTGGGTTTAGGCTGGGCGGGTCACTTGGGCTTCAGTTCTCTAGGCGCCGGCTGCCGCTGCGCCTAATCGGCTGGGCGCTGGGGCTGGCGCTGGCGCTGTGGCTGGAGCTATGGCTGGAGCTCTGGCTTGGGCTATGGCTGGTGCTATTGGCGGTGGTGGTTTCGCGGCGGAAGAGGCCGTTGAGGTAGTGCTGGGCTACGGCGCGGTTATTGCAACCCTGTTGAAATAGAAAGCCGGCCAGGGCTGCTTGCATCAGCCGGTATTGATCCCATTGGGGATGGCTGGAAATGAAATCGCCCATGGCCAGATATAGATCTTCCGGAAACTCGTTTACTACACTCACGAAGGCGGGGGCGATGTCTGGGATCTGGTTCATGCGGCACTCGGCTGCTGGACTGATTCCATAAGGCCATGCCAGCAGCTCTGGCGTCAAAGGGCGGCCACCAGGGAGAGATCGGCGAGACACTGGCTGGGAATTATGGACCTGACTGGCGGAACCGGCCGTGGGGCCCAAGGCTGGCCCAGATGGAAGTAAGTAGTTGCGCAGCGTCAAGTGGAGAGAGCACTCTCCGCAGGATCAGCTCCGTTTTGGCACTCTGGCAGCCCTTGGCGGGGCGGTCTCTGTGGAAAAAGAGCCGTTTTTCTGTGGAAAACAGGGTTGGGCTCGGGAAAAAGTCACTGCTCAGCGTTGCTGATCAATCGCTGCCGCAACAGCAGCAGCGCCAATAGCCCCTGTTCACGGCTGACGCCGGCGGTACCGACAGAGCCAAGGGGGGCATCGCCAGATCAGGGCAGCAGCTGGAGAGCAACCAGCTGGGCCACCACTCCGAACCCAGCCGGTGCCAATAAAAAAGCAGCTGACCCACCCACAGCAAACCCCACCAATAAGGCTCCAACTTAATTTTTCGTTTCTAAATTGTGTGAATCATCACAGATGAGGCCTGGGTTGATAGATTTTGATTTTTGACTTGGCTGATTCAGGTGGAGGATTCATGTGGGTAGTTCAGGTGGATAGTTCAGGCGGATAGTTCAGATGGATGGTTCAGGTGGATAGCCCAGGTGGATGGTTCAGATGGATGGTTCAGGCGGATGGTTCAGGTGGATAGTTCAGATGGATGGTTCAGGTGGATAGTTCAGATGGACGGCTCAGGTGAATAGCTCAGGTGAATAGTTCAGGGGAGCTTGGTGGTGATAGCTCGACGGCTGGATATGCCTAGGTGCGGCAACTCGTTGACTGTACTATCGATAGCTAAGTGGCCGGCGATTGTTTATGGTTTGTAAGCCTCGACTCGTTCATTAATTCGCTACTTATTGATTAACCAGATTTTGTTGCTCAATTGGGGGTGATTTGGTGGTGATTTCTCCTGGTCTCGCTCGGATGGGATCGCTGGCAATGGCCATACTTGGCTGCTGTGGCGGCGTCAGCTGGCAGCTGGCTAGTTGCCATCTGCTGACAAGTGATCCCGAAATCGTTGATTAGCCCCCACCATGGGGTGAAGGTGACAAGAGGATCAGCTGCGCTATGGCATCAATCCCCCAGCAACTAGCCAAGCTGATGCGGCTGATCCCCGAGCAACTGCGCAATTTGGTGACGGGTGCTGATTCCAGTACATCTGCCGAGGACGCCCCAGCGGTCGATGCCGCTGCCTCTGCAGGGGCAGCTGCTCAGCCCGCACCTGAAGCTGGATTGGCTGGCCTGGCTTTGGAGCAGCAGGCTGACGCCATTACCCAGTTGGTGTTCCTGCCCCGGGATCACCAGTGGGCCTATTGTTTCTGGACCATCAGTGCCGGAGATAAAGCCCGGGCCCAGGCCGCCGCTGCCGACAGCCTCTGCTTGCGGCTGGCCGATGTGACGGGCCTGGCCAACCCCGAGGCCAAACCCCATGCCCTGCGCGAGGTGATCGTGGCGGCCGATGCCCATGAGTGGTTCATGCCTGTGCCTCTCGCCGATCGCGATTACCGGGTGGAACTGGGATATCGGCTCAATGGCGGCGGTTGGCTGTCGCTGGCCTTCTCCGCCGTGGCCCGTATGCCGGCGGATGTGGTGGCTAAAGGAATTGCCCAGCAATTTGAACCATTTTCTTTGGATCTGGGAGTTGTTAGCACCCCTACCAATTCTGCCGAGCCGCCCAGCTCCAGCGGCGGCGTGTTGCACGAGCAGCTATATCAGCAAGCCACTGGTGGCATGCGGCTTAAATCGCGGGGTTCAGAAGCTTTTCATGAGTTTGATTTAGAGCTTAATGAGGGTGCTATTGCCGCCCCAGGCAATTTAAACGACTCCGGAGCAGGGGTTTGGGCCAGCGGCCGCAATGAATCAGGAGCAGGCGGTGTAGCTAGACCACGCTCTTTCTGGCTGGTGGCTGATGCTGAACTGATTGTCTACGGCGCCACCGACCCCTCCGCTACGCTCACCATTGGCGATCAGGTGGTGCCGCTCAAATCAGATGGCACTTTCCGCATGCATGTGCCATTCAAAGATGGCCAGCAGCTATATCCTATTTTTGCGGTGGCAGCCGATGGCGATCAAAAGCGCTCAATCTCCCTGGAATTCACTAGAGCTACACCCCACGCCAATGTGAACAGCAAATCTGATGCTGTCACCCAGTGGCTTTGAATTGGGCGTGATTCACCTGTTTGAGCTCTGCTCGATGCAGCAGAAGGGCAAAAGGAATTAGTCAGTGGCGAGTTATTTCCCTACCCGGGCCGCCACTAACGGCTCAAAAATTCAGGAGTGGCACCAGGTGGGGATTTGCCTCTTGGCTCTATTTCTTCAGGCCACCATCCGCCCCAGCGAGCAGGGTGAGCAACGGCAAGCAAGGATCCAGTAATACCCTCATAACTGGTATCGCTCCCGAGCCCTGGAGCGTCTGCAGCAGAAAGCGCACCGTTGCGTCCAGCAGATCGGCGTGTCTCCAGCAGGGATAAGTGTTCGCAATTTCAAGTCCCGTTGGGGATCCTG
Source organism: Cyanobacteriota bacterium (assembly GCA_947463165.1). Lineage (GTDB taxonomy): Bacteria > Cyanobacteriota > Cyanobacteriia > PCC-6307 > Cyanobiaceae > UBA5018. The sequence goes on along the minus strand of CANHSW010000031.1, from coordinate 2,035 downwards.
CGATAAGCAGGGGAAGCTGGTTTTTAATTGGAACATCATCAAGGCACCCCATGCCATCGCCGATTATGTGGTGGTTCATGAGTTATGCCATCTGATCCATCCAAACCACTCCAGGCAGTTCTGGCAGCTGGTAAGCAGACACGACCCCGCCTTTGCCGATCACAGGCAGTGGCTGAAGGAGCAGGGAGCGGGATTGCTGCTGTGACAATCAGCTGCTGTTGCAATAATTTGCCATGGCAATCATCTTCTATTTCAAACATCTGCATTGCCCAGGGCCAGCAAGCAATAAAAAAGCGCCCCCGCAGGGGCGCCGATAAAAGAAACGAAAGGATGCAGTATTCGCTGGGCTGAGATAAAGGGAGCCTGGTGAGCAGGCCCCCTGTCAAACTCAATAGTCGAAGTCGCCGCCCATGCCGCCGCCACCGGCGGGAGCAGCTTCTTTCTTCTCGGGCAGGTCGGCCACGATGCACTCGGTGGTGAGCACCATGCCGGCGATCGAGGCGGCGTTCTGCAGGCCAGAACGGGTCACTTTGGCGGGGTCGACGATGCCGGCAGCCAGCATGTCTACGTATTCGCCGGTGGCGGCGTTGTAGCCCTCGTTGAAGGGCTTGCCCTTCACGTGTTCAGCCACCACAGAACCGTTCACACCGGCATTCTCAGCAATGCGCTTGAGCGGTGCGGTGAGGGCGGAGGCCACGATGTGGGCGCCAATCAGCTCTTCGCCGGAGAGGTTGGCCGCAGCCCACTCTTCCAGGGCGGGAGCCAGGTGGGCGAGGGTGGTGCCACCGCCGGGAACGATGCCCTCCTCAACGGCCGCCTTGGTGGCGTTGATGGCATCTTCCAGACGCAGCTTCTTGTCTTTCATCTCGGTTTCGGTGGCGGCACCCACCTTCACCACGGCCACGCCACCGCTGAGCTTGGCGAGACGCTCCTGCAGCTTCTCCTTGTCGTAGGAGGAATCGGTTTCCTCCATCTGCTTGCGGATTTGCTCAACCCGGGCCTTCACCGCCAGCTCGTTGCCTTCGGCCACGATGGTGGTGCTGTCCTTGGTGATGGTGATGCGACGGGCGGTGCCCAGCATCTCCAGCTTGGTGTTATCCAGCTTCAGGCCGGCATCTTCGGTGATCAGCTGACCGTTGGTGAGCACGGCGATGTCTTCCAACATGGCCTTGCGGCGATCGCCGAAGCCGGGGGCCTTCACGGCGGCCACGTTGAGCACACCGCGCAGGCGGTTCACCACCAGGGTGGCGAGGGCTTCTTTTTCGATGTCTTCGGCGATGATCAGCAGGGGCTTGCCGGTGCGGGCGATCTGCTCGAGCACGGGCACCAGGTCTTGCACCAGGCCGATCTTCTTATCGGTGAGCAGGATGTAGGGATCATCCAGCACTGCTTCCATCCGCTCGGTGTCGGTGGCGAAGTAGGGCGAGATGTAGCCCTTGTCAAAGCGCATGCCCTCGGTGACCTCCAGTTCGGTGGTCATCGATTTCCCTTCTTCCAGGGAGATCACGCCTTCCTTGCCAACTTTGTCCATGGCATCGGCGATCATGCGACCCACCTCTTCGTCGTTGCCGGCGGAGATGGTGCCCACCTGGGCAATCGCATTGCTGTCGCTGATCGGCTTGGCATGCTCTTCGATCTTCTTGACCAGAAAATCGGATGCCTTGTCGATGCCGCGCTTGAGGGTGATGGCGTTGGCGCCGGCGGCCACGTTGCGCAGGCCCGCCTTCACCATGGCGTGGGCCAACACGGTGGCGGTGGTGGTGCCGTCACCAGCAGCGTCGTTGGTTTTGGAAGCGGCCTGGCGAATCAGGGCCACACCGGTGTTCTCGATGTGATCTTCCAGCTCGATCTCCTTGGCGATCGTGACGCCGTCGTTGACGATCTGGGGGGCGCCGAATTTCTTCTCCAGCACCACATTGCGGCCCTTGGGACCGAGGGTGACGGCTACGGCTTCAGCCAGGATATCGATGCCTTTTTCGAGGGCCCGACGGGCTTGCTCGTTATAAATAATGCGCTTGGCCATGGGAGGCGAACA
>CANHSW010000030.1 GCA_947463165.1 Cyanobacteriota bacterium | reverse complement strand
GCTTTCCTTTGGAAAGATTTACTAATCGGTGTGAGGACCCCGATGAAACTGTTCCAGCAACTGCTGCTGGCGCCTGCGGCCCTTGGCCTTGCGGCGCCCCTGGCGGCAACCGCCGCCGATCTGCCGATAGCATCGAGCAGTGCAGCGATCAGCAGCTACACCCAACAGCAAGATCTGGATCGATTCCGCGCCTGGGAATCGCAGAATCAAGTTACCAGCATCAATCAGTTTTCAGAGGTTAAGCCCACCGACTGGGCCTATCAAGCGCTTAGCAACCTGATTGATCGCTACGGGTGCGTAGCCGGCTATCCCAATGGCACCTTCAAAGGTGGCCAGGCGCTGACTCGTTTTGAGGCCGCCGCGCTGCTGAACGCCTGTCTCGATCGCGTCACCGAAGTGACCGACGAGCTGCAGCGCCTGATCAATGACTTCCAAAAGGAACTCAGCGTGCTCAAGGGCCGCGTTGACGGTCTGGACAAGCGCGTCGGCAAGCTGGAGGCCACCCAGTTCTCCACCACCACAAAACTGCAGGGCGAAACCCTCTTCGTGGTAGGTGCCAACGCCTTCGGTGGCAGTCAGGCCAATGACTTCAACGTTAATGGTGCAACCAGCAACGGCACCAACAGCAACAAGCGGATTGGTGGTGCCACCGTCTTCAACTACGACGTACGCCTAAACCTGCTGACTAGCTTCACGGGTAAGGATCAACTCTATACTCGTCTGCGTAGCGCTAACTTCGTCGGTAGCCCCTATCTTCCTAGTGCCGCTGGCAACAACGCCAGCCTTCCCAACCTGCTAACCCTTAGCCAAGCCTTCGGTACGGGTAATAGCGGTGCTCCAGGTAATCTGAACAACGTCTTTCAGCTGGATCGTCTCTACTACCGTTTCCCGATCGGCACTTCCTTCACCGCCCTGGTGGGTCCTAGGGCCCGAAATACAGAGTTCCTGGCAATCACGCCCTTCTTCTACAAGAGCGATGTACTCGATTTCTTTAGCCTGAATGGTGCTCCAGGTACCTATAATAGGGCCACTGGTGCCACAGCGGGCCTGATTTGGAAGCAGAATGTGAAGAAAGGCAAGCCCTACTTCGCTGCCTCCACCAGCTATGTAGCGCCCGAAGCCTACAGCGGTAATACTGATAACTCGGTCGGCGGTGGTGGCATCCTCGGCGACAACAGCAGGGGTAATTTCACCACCCAGTTCGGCGTCGCCGCTCCCCAGTGGGCCCTGGCCTTTGGTTGGCGCTATGGCCAGTGCGGTCAGAACTTCCGCCGCGGCAGCCAGTATGCCAACCAGAATGAGCCCTGCGGTCCCACCAACTCAGGTGTATCCACTTCGGCCTACTCGAACAACTTCGCCCTCACCGGTGCCTGGCAACCCAAGCAAGGTGGCAGCATTGTGCCATCTGTAAACCTTGGTTGGGGCTACAGCGCTTTGTCGCAATCGAGGTTGGTTAATAATGCTGCCCCCGCAGTTAACTCGGCCGCCAACATCGGCGCGGCCCAATCTTGGACCTTAGGCCTCCAGTGGGCTGATGCCTTCGCCAAGGGCAATACTGCAGGTGTTGCCGTGGGTCAACCCCAGTTCGCCACTAATTTGCGCAATGGCAACACCGCCCAAGATGGCAACTATGCCTGGGAGTGGTGGTATAAATTCAAGGTGAGCGACAACATCTCGATCACCCCCGCCATCTTCTACCTCAGCCGTCCCTACGGTCAGTACACCCAACCAGGCCAGTCTAACAACGTCTTTGGTGGCCTGGTTCAGACCCAGTTCCGCTTCTGATCCCCCTTCAGTACTGTCCAGAAACATTGACAAATAGACTGACAGCTTAGCTGCCAGTAACTCTGTCATCAGATCTGCCAGTAAAGCTGAATCGCTGGCTTGGCCAAGGCCAGGCCAGCCTTTCACGCAAGGGGTCTTAGGGTTCGGCGGCAAGGCCAAGCCTCACTTCATAGCCCGGCATCCAGCGCCTGGCCAAATGAATGTGTCCTGGAATACATAGATTCCTGCCGATGGCGCTCGTGGCTTTCAGGTCATTCCTGTAGGCTCTGGGCGCTTTCCTTTGGAAAGCCTTACTTATCGGTGTGAGGACCCCGATGAAACTGTTCCAGCAACTGCTGCTGGCGCCTGCGGCCCTTGGCCTTGCAGCGCCCCTGGCGGCAACCGCCGCCGATCTGCCGATGGCGTCGAGCACCGCTTCGATAAACAGCTACACCCAACAGCATGACCTGGATCGCTTCCGCGCCTGGGAATCGCAGAATCAAGTTACCAGCATCAATCAATTCTCAGAAGTTAAGCCCACCGACTGGGCCTATCAAGCGCTGAGCAACCTGATCGAGCGCTACGGCTGCGTAGCTGGTTATCCCAATGGCACCTTCAAAGGTGGCCAGGCGATGACCCGCTTTGAGGCCGCCGCCCTGCTGAACGCCTGTCTCGATCGCGTCACCGAAGTGACCGACGAGCTGCAGCGCCTGATCAACGACTTCCAGAAGGAACTCAGCGTGCTCAAGGGCCGCGTTGACGGTCTCGACAAGCGCGTCGGCAAGCTGGAGTCCACCCAGTTCTCCACCACCACCAAGCTGCAGGGCGACACCGTCTTCGTGATCGGTGCCAACGCCTTCGGTGGCAGTCAGGCCAACAGCTTCATCCCTGGTCAGGGTCAGGCCACCGCTCAACCTGGCACCAATGCCAATCGGGCAGCCGCCGGTGCCACGGTATTCAACTATGACCTGCGCCTGAACCTGCTGACCAGCTTCACCGGCAAGGATCAGCTGTATACCCGTCTGCGTAGCGGCAACTTCGTAGGTAGCCCCTTCAATGGCTCTCCCTACAGCCTGATGGCCCTGGATCGGGCCTTTGGCGGTGGCAACAGCGGTGCTGCCTCCAACCTGAACAACGTGGTTCAGCTGGATCGTCTCTACTACCGCTTCCCGATCGGCACCTCTTTCACTGGCTTGGTGGGTCCTCGTGGCCGGAACACCGAGTTCCTGGCAATCACCCCCTTCTTCTACAAGAGCGACCTGCTCGACTTCTTCACCCTTAATGGTGCACCCGGTACCTATAACAAGGCCACCGGCGCCATTGCGGGCCTGATGTGGAAGCAAAATGTGAAGAAGGGCAAGCCCTACTTCGCCGCCTCCACCAGCTATGTGGCTCCCGATGCCTATAACGGTGATGCTTCAACCCAGGCATCCAGCACCACTGGTGGTGGCATCCTCGGCGACAACAGCAAAGGCAGCTTCACCACCCAACTCGGCGTCGCCGCTCCCCAGTGGGCCTTGGCTTTTGGTTGGCGCTATGGCCAGTGCGGTCAGAACTTCCGCCGTGGCACCCAATTTGCCAACCAGGTTGAGTCCTGCGGTCCCACCAACGCCGGTGTGTCCACTGCGGCCTATTCGAACAACTTCGCCCTCACCGGTGCCTGGCAGCCCAAGAAAGCTGGCGGCATCGTGCCCTCGCTGAACCTGGGCTGGGGCTACACCGCCCTGGCCCAGTCGAATCTAGTTAATAGTGCTGTTCCCGCAGTCAACTCGGCAGCCAACATTGGTGCTGCCCAGTCCTGGACCCTCGGCCTCCAGTGGGCCGATGCCTTTGCCAAGGGCAATTCAGCCGGTATGGCCGTGGGTCAACCCCAGTTCGCCACCAGCCTGCGCAATGGCCGCACCCCCCAAGATGGCAACTTTGCCTGGGAGTGGTGGTACAAGTTCAAGGTGAGCGACAACATCTCGATCACCCCGGCCATCTTCTACCTCAGCCGTCCCGCTGGTCAGTTCACCCAACCCAACCAGTCCAACAACGTCTTTGGCGGCCTGATTCAAACCCAGTTCCGCTTCTGATTACCGCCAAGACTGGCCAGGAATACTGACAACCGAACCGACAAATTTGCCACTAACATTATTGCTAGTAGATTTGCCGGATCAACTGCCAGTAAAACTTCATTCAATGAGGCTTAAACCTCGGTTGGTTTTGGGTTAATTTAGCCAATATGGCCACCGCCTCCTGGAATCAGGAGGCTTTTTATTGTTAAGTTATTGACTTAATTCTGCCCCCCGGAAACGGGAGATTTTTATGTTGCTAAGTTATTGGCTTAGCGCAGCCTCCCGGAAACGGGAGGTTTTTTGTTGCTAAGATATTGGCTTAATGTGGTTCAGGGCACCCGAAAATCTCCATATCTCACCACTCTTATCATCCCAAAATCCTTGCGGCGACTGAGCCGCCCCCCAATATAGATGGAGTAGATGGACAATTTTCCTTGCGCAGTTAGCTTTTCGCTTTAAACGCAGAGAATCACCGCCCAGCTCGAATCTTGACCAGCTCTTAACCTACTCATAAAGACGTGGGTAAACTCGGTTTGCTAATTAAGGTCAGACCCAACTCTTGCTAATCCATGACCTTCGCTAAGAAGGCCCTGATCCTTGGCACCCTGGCCGCCCTTGGCGCTGGCGCCACCGCTTCGGCTCAGAACACCCTCAACGGTGCTGGTGCCACCTTCCCCGCCCCCTTCTACCAGCGCGCCTTCGCCGATTTGGCCAGCAAGGGTGTGCAGGTGAACTACCAGTCGGTGGGTTCCGGCGCCGGCGTGCGCCAGTTCGTAGCCGGCACCGTTGATTTTGGTGCCACTGATGAGCCGATCAAGGCCTCCGAGGCGGCGAAGGTGAAGCGCGGTGTGGTGCAGTTCCCCGCCGTCGGCGGCACCATTGCCGTGGCCTTCAACAAGGCCGATTGCAAGGACTTGAAGCTCAGCCAGAAGCAGGTGGCAGACATCTTCCTCGGCACCATCACCAGATGGGATCAGCTGAAGTGCGGTAAGGGCAAACTCACCGTGGCCCACCGCTCCGATGGTTCCGGCACCACCTTCGCCTTCACCAGCTCCCTCGCCGCCTTCTCCCCTGCCTGGAAGAGCAAGGTGGGCGCTGGCAAGAGCGTTAACTGGCCCGTGGGCGTTGGTGGCAAGGGCAACGAAGGTGTAGCCGGTATCCTCCAGAACACCCCCGGTTCGATTGGCTACATCAACCAAGCCTTCGTGCGCGGCAACATCAAGGCTGCGGCAGTTCAGAATAAGAATGGGAATTTTGTGTTGCCTAACTTGAAGAGTGGTGCCGCCGCTCTCAATAACATTGTTCTCGATGGCAACCTGGCCGGCGAAGATCCCAATCCCGCTGGCGCTGGCAGCTATCCCATCTCCACCCTCACCTGGATCCTGGCCTACAAGGAAGGTAATGGCTTAAAGGGCGGTGCCATCCGCAAGGCCATGCTGCACCTGCTGGGCCCCGCCCAGAACCAGGCCGATGACCTGGGCTACGTGCCCCTGCGGGGCTCGATCCTGAAGGCCGCCAAGGCTGCCGTGGCCAAGATCGGCGCTTGATCGCCTAGCTAGATCAGAATTTTGGGCCCCCTAGGGGGCCTTTTTTCTGGCGCTAGCACAACTTAGAGAGATGGACCCAATTATTCCTAGCGCCATTTCTCGCTATTTATTTGCGGGACATTGCAAGGCAGCGGATTTCATGTAAAATTTCCAATAGGGCTATTTAAGAGCTTGGTGATGGGCCTATCAATATGGACTGCCTGTGGCCCGGTGGCCCTGCCGCTGCTGCTGGTTTCAATGTCAGTATTTGCGGTGGGCATCGATCGCGCCAGTTTTTGGTGGCGCTGGTGGCAGCCCGCCAGCCAGGGGCGGCGCCAGCGGGGTCAACAGCTCAAAGCGATGGCAAGCCAGGAATCTCGGCAGCTCGATTTAGAGCGGCTGGCCAGTCGCATGGCCAACGGCGAGCAGCTGCTGCAGGCTGCCATTTTGCTGGCGCCGCTGCTGGGCCTGACGGGCACAGTGCATGGACTGATGCAGGTGTTGAGGGCCCTCGGGCCCCAGTTGCTATTGCCGCCCACGGCTCCCCTGGCAGGCTATGCCGATGTGCTGATCAGCACCTTGGTGGGCCTACAGCTCACCCTGCTGGCTACGGCCCTGTTGCTGCTCAACCAAGGGCTAAGCCGTTGGCAAATCGATCAGCTGCGTCAGCATTTGCCATGAGTGATTTCTTAGATGAATAATTCGCTGGGCTTGCGGAGCCTGCCGCTGCTATGGCCGCTGTTGGGCTGCAGCTTGGTGGTAACCACTTCCGTGGCCTGCCTACCGACGCTGCTGCTTGCCAGTCACCCAGCCAAACCGCGTCCGCGAGCCTCCCTGGCGGCAGTGGCCCAGCCCTGGCTGGTGCTGCGCAGCAGCCGCGGTGAATGGCTGCTCAATGGTCAGCCCATAGCCGCCACGGCCTTGGCCCAGCTATTGCGCCGCCAACAGCCCGAAACTCGCCTGCACCCCTCCGCCCAGCTGCCGGCCAGCACAGTGGCCAATTCCCTGGCCTGGTTGCGTCTGCATTCCGGTAAGCAGGCCTCCTTGGATCTGGCGATTCGATGATTGGTACTGCCAGAAAATCCCCGCTGCCGCTGGCGTCGCTGGCCACAGCGTCACTGGTCACCGCATCGCTGGCCACGGCATTGCTGGGGCTCACTGTTGGTGGCTTTGCCCTGGGCCTGCTGCTACTGCCCCAACGGCTGCTGCAAAGGCCCCTGGCAGATGGTGTGATCGCCCTGCACATAGAACCGCAAGGCCGCCTGCGGGTATGGAATCAGCCGATCAGCCTGGCCGCCTTGAAGCCACTGCTGGCCGCCGCCGCCCGCAAGCCTGGCACCAAACTTCGACTGGTGCCCTCGCCCCAGACCCCCTGGGGTGAAGTAAGGCGATTGGCGGCTCTTTTTGAACGTGGAGACTTACCCGTTGAACTTCAACTTCCCGTCCCTGCCTCCGTCCCTGCCTCCGGCCCTGGCACTGGATCTGCCACGAAGACTGCCCCTGCTGCTGGTGATTCTGGCAGGGAACCTGGCTCTGGCCCTGGCGCCTACCGATCGCGGTAACCCCGGGGTCAACCGCAGCCAAAGGCTGGCCATCACCGATGACAGCCCTGAGCTGCTGCGCCTTAGCCGCAGTCAGAGCCTGGCAGCTATATCGCCAAGCGGATATCTAGCAAACATTCCTGGCGGCTTGGCAACCCTGCCACCACCCCCCACCAATTTGCCGCTGGTAAAGGCCGGCAACTCGTCTGAGATGTCTAGCGCCAAAGGCCCTAACTCCAAAGGGTTTGGCGACCCAGGCAAAACCGACGGCTCAGCGTTACTGATCAACTTGGCTCCAGCTGGCCTACCCGATCGGGCCAGCGTCGCCCTTGAGGCCCTGCGCCAGCTGATGGGGCCTGCCGCTACTGGTACCGATCCAGATTCAGCGCTAGGGCGCGATCAGCTAGCGGCGATCCAGCGGCGACAGTGGTGGTTGAGCAGCGGCCAGGAACCGGCACTGCAGCAGCTATGGCAAGCCGGCATCAGCGTCTCGCAGCCGCCTGCCCCCCTGGCCGATCTACCGGCGGCTGTCGAGCTGCGGCGCTTGCCTGCGGGGGCTACTGGGCGACTGGGGCTGCCCGAGCCCCATGGCCATTCCCTGGTGGGCCGCAACAACGCTGTGCTGCTCTGGCGGCTGGGGGGTGAAGTATGGGCCCTGCGCCTGCCCCTGGGGGAAGCGCTAACCAAGTCTTAAACACAGCACTACCAACTCTTTGCCTTCTAGACGACATCAGTTCATAAGGTCAGCGAACCGACGCAATCGGCCCGTTATGGTGTTCACGCCCGCCAGCGGCCCCAGCTACAGCCAAGACTTTCGCGAGCTGCTGGAGACCAGCTACGAAAAGCGCAGCCTGATGCACCTGACCTCAGGCAGCACAGTTCCCTTGCTCAAGAGGAACGTCTGGCTGGTGGTGCGGGGCATGGTGAAGCTCACCGCCCTGTCGATGCAAGGGGACGAGATGCTGCTGGGTTTGGCGGGCCCCAACGAGCCCTTCGGCGACCCCCTCTCCAATGTGGAGGCCTACCAGGCCACCACCCTTTGCGACACCGACCTGCTCTGCCTCAGCTGCGAAGAAATCGGCCGAGACGCCAACTTGGCCATGGCCTTGCTGCAGGGCTTGGGGGCTCGCTACCGCCAGAGTGAATCGATGCTGGCGCTACTGGGATTGCGCCGGGTGGAAGACCGGGTGCGCGGCTTCCTGGAGTTGCTTGCCAACGATTACGGCCAACCCTGCGACCAGGGCCTGAGGCTGAATCTCAAGCTCACCCACCAGGATTTAGCCAGCGCATTGAGCACCACGCGGGTCACAGTTACCCGCGTATTGGGCTGCCTCAAGGATGAGGGTTGGTTGTCCATAGACGACAAGCGCCATCTGGTGATTTCTCACCTGCCCCGCACCAGGCCCCTGGCGCGGTTGAGATGAGCAAGCCGCCAATTAGGCTGCTGATCATCGATAGCGATTCCGCCTCATCCTCCCTACTGCAACAGTTCCTGGAGCAGCAGGGATTTCAGGTAAGCAGCTGTATCAATCCCCATGAAGTGGCCGAGAGTTTGATGGGCCCGCATAAATATCATCTATTGCTAGTCTCCGACATTATCAGCAACGACAGCGTCAAATGCCTGCTAGATCAGGCCCACGCCGCTTCACCGCCGATGCCAGTGCTGTTGCTTTGCGCCGCAGCCAAAGAAATCGATCGGATTAAGGCGCTTGAAGCCGGTGCCGATGATTTGCTGGTGCGACCGTTCGGCCTGGCGGAGTGCGCCGCCCGCTGCCGCGCCCTGGTACGCCGCCAGCGTTTTCAACGACATCCCCGCTCCCAGGCGCCGCGGGATGGTTACGGCAATGCCTAGGCCGATGCCCTGGGCGGCCGATTATTCGCAATCCCTGTCTTGGGGAGATGACTTCTGGGGCAGACGGGCCAGCGGTGAGAATGACGCCATGCACCCTTCTCTTCTAGTCGTCGAAGACGACGAGACAATCCGCGAGACCATTCGTGATGCCTTGGAACTGGAGGGGTTTGTCGTGACTGCCTGCGGCAATGGTCGCGATGCTTTGCAGATCATCCAGGCTGCTGCCAGCGGCGAGGGCTTTGCCCTGGTGGTCTTGGATTTGATGCTGCCAGGCCTGGGGGGACTAGACCTCTGCCGCAAGCTGCGCCAGGCCAACGACACCACGCCAATTCTGGTGGTGAGTGCCCGGGACAGCGAGACCGACCGGGTGCTGGGTCTGGAGGTGGGCGCTGACGATTACCTGGTGAAGCCCTTCGGGATGCGGGAATTGGTAGCCCGCTGCCGGGCCCTGATGCGACGCAGCGCCAACCAGAACACGCCATCCAAAGTGTTACAACACGCCAATTTATCTCTTTACCTGGAGGAATGCAGGGTTACACGCGACGGACTCGACGTGAGTCTTTCACCGAAAGAGTATAGGCTTTTGGAATTATTTATGCATAATCCCCGCCGGGTATGGAGTCGCGACAAGCTCCTGGAGCATGTCTGGGGCATCGACTACATAGGAGATAGCAAAACCGTAGACGTGCACATCCGCTGGTTGCGGGAAAAGTTGGAGGAAAACCCCTCTGCCCCCCAACATCTACTCACGGTGCGGGGATTCGGCTATCGCTTCGGTTAGGTCGATGCTGCTGCAGTGGTGGCGGCAGGGTTTGTGGCGGCAGGGCTGGCAGCGGTTGTGGCGGCGCCGGGAGGCCAGCCAGCTGAGCGTGCGCCAATTGCTGGGCTGGATGGACGCGGCGCCATTGGGCTGGGTGCTGCTGGACCGCCACGACCGGGTGAATCACCTGACGCCAAGAGCTGAGCGGTTGCTGGGGGTCGATGTCGGCCGCATCCTCCAGGGCAGAGAATTCAAGGAGCTTTGCAACGACCCCAACCTGCTGGCCTGCATCCGCAGCGCTCGCCGCCTGGATCGACCCCAGCGGCTGGAATGGCAGCGCTCTGAGCTGGAGATCGACGTGTTGGCGGTGCCCGGTGGCGGCGGCTGGCTGGCGGTGCAGCTGCAGAGCCGTCGCACCCTGGAGGCCCAGCTGCAGCAACAGGAGCGCTGGGTGGGCGATGTGGCCCATGAGCTGAAAACGCCACTCACGGCCCTGTTGTTGGTGGGCGACAGCCTTGCCGCCCAGGTAAACAAACAAAACGCCCGACTGGTGGAACGCCTGCAGCGAGAACTGGTGAGACTCCAGGAGCTGGTGAATGATTTGCTGGAGCTGTCGCGGCTGGAGAACACCCTGCCGGGTTTGGGCCTGCGGCTTGCGGATATGGAGCTGCGGCCCTTGGTGGAGCTGGTCTGGGCTGGATTGAGGCCCCTGGCCGACCAGCGCCAGATTCAGCTGCAGTTGGAGGTGCCGCCGGGCCTGCTGCTGCGGGCTGACAGTTCCCGACTGCATCGCGCCCTGCTCAACTTGATCGATAACGCCCTGCGCTACAGCCCGGATGGCTCGGCTGTGCAGGTGATGGTCACCAGCCGCAGTGGCTGGTGTCGGCTTGGCATTCGCGACTGCGGCCCCGGCTTGAGCGAAGAAGACCTGGAGCACATGTTTGAGCGCTTCTACCGGGGCGATCCCTCCAGGGTGAAAAGCCAGCGCACCGGCAGCGGTCTGGGCCTGTCCATCGCCCAGCAAATCGCCGCCACCCATGGCGGTCGGATCCAGGCCGGCAACCACCCCGATGGAGGAGCACTGATCGAATTGATTCTTCCCCTCGGTGGACCGGTCAAGCTTGCTTAAGGTGCCCATGTGATCGGGCTGGCAGCGCGGCTGGCCAAATGACCCGCAGAACGATGAGCAGCGTTTACGCCGACAACAGCCTCACGATCGGCAACACCCCCCTGGTGCAGCTAAACCGAGTCACGGCAGGCTGCCAGGCGAGGGTGCTGGCCAAGATTGAAGGTCGCAACCCGGCCTTCTCAGTCAAGTGCCGCATCGGAGCGGCGATGATTTGGCAGGCGGAACAGGATGGTCTGCTGGGGGCTGGCAGGGAGCTGGTGGAACCCACCAGTGGCAACACGGGCATCGCCTTGGCTTTCGTGGCGGCCTCCCGTGGCATTCCCCTGACCCTCACCATGCCGGAGACGATGAGCATGGAACGGCGCAAGCTGCTCACCGCCTACGGGGCGCACCTGCTGCTCACCGAGGGCAAGAAGGGCATGCCCGGAGCGATTGCCGCCGCCCAGGAATTGGCCGAATCGGATCCGGATCGTTACGTGATGTTGCAACAGTTCGCCAACCCGGCGAATCCCAAAATCCACCACGACACCACGGGCCCTGAAATCTGGCGAGACAGCGACGGCCAGGTGGATGTGTTTGTGGCAGGCGTCGGTACTGGCGGCACGATTACCGGCGTAAGCCGTTACATCAAGCAGACGCTGGAAAAGCCCTTGGTGAGCGTCGCGGTGGAACCCGCAAGCAGTCCAGTGATCAGCCAAACCATGGCTGGGCAAGATCTGAAGCCAGGGCCGCACAAAATTCAGGGCATCGGCGCTGGTTTCGTACCAGCCAATCTCGAGCTGGCCTTAGTGGATCGCGTCGAGAAGGTTAGCGATGACGAGGCAATTTCCATGGCCCGCCGCTTGATGAAAGAGGAAGGAATCCTGGCAGGCATCTCCTGCGGAGCCGCGATGACAGCGGCGCTACGCCTTGCCAAGGAGCCACAATTCGCAGGCAAAACAATCGTAGTTGTGCTACCCGATTCGGGCGAGCGCTACCTCAGCTCAGCCCTATTCGAAGGCGTCTTCGACGAGCGTGGCTTAGCCTCGCCTCCCGGCAATTGACCAAGCGATAAAAAGCCCAATAGCGCTCAATCAACATGGCATCCAGTGATGCTTTTCCTGGCAATCCCATGCCTAGACATCCAATCCCTAGTGGCTCCCTGTCTAGCGATCCATTGTCTAGCGATCCCATGCCTAATGATCCCATGACCGGCTATTCGATCTCCAGTGATTCATTGCCTAGTGGTCCCATTCCTGGTGATCCAATGGCTAACCTGCCAGCTCCCAGCTACCCGGTGGCACCCGGATCAGTTACGCCTGAATCATTCACATCAGAATCCGTGATGAGCGCAAGCCTGCCCAGCGAGTCAATCCCAGACCCAGCGACCTCGGCGAACAACGAGTTTACTGAAAAGATTGCAGCCGCCGATGAATTCATAGCCCCTTCAGGTAGTCCGACCCCCGCGGATAACCCAGTCTACACGGATAACTTAGCGACCGCGGAGAGTTCAGCCTCCGAGGATATCTCACACCCTGCGGACAGTATCGTCCCCGCGGAGAGTTCAACTTCCGCAGACAGCCCAGGGCCTGGGAATATCCCAGACCCTGCAGATAGCTTAGTTGCTGAAATAGGTCCAATCGCAGTCGCCAACGATGAGCCTGCGCTTAATGCTAACGAATCTGCTTCGCCTGAAGTTGGCCCAGTTAGCGAAGAAATTGCAATCCCCATCGCTCCGCTGCCAGAGAACCAAGACCCTGCCCCTGTCCAAGCAATTGATTTGCGCCAGATAGCGGATCAGCCCCCGTCGACCCTCGCCCCTGATCTGCCTGCCCTGGCTGAACCGAGCCCACCGTTGCAGCGCCAGATTCCGATCGCCACCGCTGCCCCCCTGGTCGCCCCCGCGGAGCCCAAGGCCACCAAGCCCGAGTCGGCCACTACCGCAGGCTCCAATAGCGCCACTGCACTGCCCCTGCAGCTAATCAACCAGCTGCTGCGCAAAATTGGCGCTACGCCCCTGGTTTCCCTGGCGGATATGTTGCCATTACTGCGCATTCTCATCCTGGCTGTGCTGGCAGGTATTGCCCTGAGGCTTGCCAATGCCACCCTCGGAGCCATCGACGATTTACCCCTGGTGGGGGGCCTGCTGGAACTGGTTGGCCTGGTCACTCTGCTCAACTTCCTGGCTCGCAACGCCTTCAAACAGAAAAAGCGAGC
>CANHSW010000029.1 GCA_947463165.1 Cyanobacteriota bacterium | reverse complement strand
GGTCCCAGGCAAATGGTGACGGTGGCAGAAGGCATAGCCCAATATTGGCAGGGGTGCATTGATCATATTGCGCCCAAGTTGGTGCCAGGGGGCTGGCATGTACACAATTACCTGCTTTACAGCGGCCAGTACGCCCTACCTCCCTTCAACCGGGTTAGTGGCCTCATTTCCCCTTCCTTGCCCAAGGGATTAGAGGGTCAGCCCATAGAGCACTTCATAATTCCAGGGGAGCATTGGTTCCGAAAGGATACTTCCGGCGAGCATGCTCACTACCCAGTGGTGTTTGAACGCTGCCTGGACTGGATTTCCCGCACGGTTAAACCTGGGCAGCTGTGGCTGGTGGGAGCAGGCATTCTGGGCAAGATTTACTGCCAAGCCATCCGCGCCCAAGGAGGCGTTGCCATTGATGTGGGTTCGGTGATCGACTTAAGCAGCGGCGTCGGCAACACCCGCGGAGAGTACCGGCAACATCCCTATCTGATAAATACAGCACTGAAGGCCTTCGCCTCAGCTCCAACAAATGAATCAGCCAAGGCCAAGACAGCAAATAAGAATGCTAACACCTTTGCAAGCACCTCTCCTGGAGCCCTAGCAAGCTCCCCTCCTGCAGCCAAAACACCGGCACCGACCAGTGAGCCAATTGCCGATGCGGTTGTCCACCAGGCTCTGCCAGCCATCCCTGCAGCGGAAACTATTTTTGACTGCGTCTGGACGGCGGAAAGGCCCCTGGCAGCCCTGGAGGCCTTCGCTGAAAGGCGATTGGCCAAAATCAACACTGATGCCCAGTCCCTGTTCGAGTTCTGCGATGCCGCTTTTTATAGCCGCAATCGCCGCCATCTTCACCTGGCCTGGGAAGCACTGCAACGGCGCCCTGCCGATGAACTTTGGACAATGATCTACAGCCTGCGCTGCTGCCTGATCCAGGACCGCGGCGCCTCTATCTGCAGCCAATTGGCCAGAAACCTATTGCCCCATGCCGCAGCCCTAGATAGCACCAACCGACTAGCAATAGTGGCAGTGCTGGCAGAAACCTACCCGCCAGCAGACAGCGACACCTTGAGCTCCTTGCTAGGTGCCGAGCATCAAGCGGAGCTGACTCTTCACCAACTGGGCCACAATCCCAAGCGCTTGCCCTTCGCTGAGTTGCTCGCTAAGCATCACGAGCTGCTCTCCGGTCAAGACGGCCTCGGCGGCGAAGACCACTGCCTAGCCTGCCTCACCTACAGCGTCTGCGGCCCGAGCCTGCGGCGTAGTTTTCAGGATTGGGCCAGTACATCCGCCATTGCGAAGTCAGAACTCGAAAGGCTTCTGGAAACCATCCGCAGGGCCGTTGATGCGGGCCAAGGCTTCAGCCTGATTCGCCTAGGCGAAGCCGAAGGTATAACGCTTAAAACTGGTGAGCTAGGCACTCAGCTTCTAGATGCAATCCGCAATGCCGACTGGGTGGGCATTCCCGATCCATCCCAGACACTGCAAGGGCCTGCATCCACCTGGACAGTAGCCGCCAACTTGGCCCGACAACTCAGCCTAAATGAGCTGTTCAAACTTGCACCCAAAATCCACCCCGGTGGCTGGCTTGTACACCACGCCTTGCTTGATGCGGGTTGCTTTAGTGCTCCTCCGTTCAATTGTGTGAGCGGACTGATCACGACGACGACGCCTGCCACAGGCCTGCAGTTGCCGGCTAAATCTCTGGTATTGTCTACTCCTAATCAGGCTAACCCAGGCAGGTTAAGCCCGCAAGAGCATCGGCAAGTTCTTGCCTGGATTGAGGCCTCAGTTGAGCCAGGTGAACTGTTTCTTGTCAACAGTGGCAGCCATGCTCCTATTCACTGTCAGGCGATCAAGGCCCGGGGCGGCATCGCCATTGACGTCGGCATGGTGCTGGAACTGAGCAGTCACGATATCCCCCGGCAGGGCGAGAACCGCAGCAATCCCCAGCTAGCGGCCCGGGCCGACTGGGCATTCCGAGCCGCCGATGCCCTGCCACCAATTACACCGATGTTGGCAGAAGGACGCGCCGAGGAAGCCCGCGAACTGATGGAAAGCATTTTGCATCACCAGCCCCTTGCCGCAGAGGCCCTGCTGCGCTTGGCGGAGATCGAATGTCACGAGCAACAATGGGGTAAGGCGATGGATCTGCTCTGCCGGGCCAATACCTTGGAGCCCCAGGACAGTCGCATTGGCGCCAGCCTCGCCGATCTGCAGCAACTGCTGCGAGAGCGCACTCCCTATGGCCTTGGTCCGGATATCTGCCTAACCACAATCTCCACAAGGCTGCATACATTAGAGCGGGTAGTGCGTTCTTTACAGCGCCAGACCATGCCGCCGCGGGGTATCCATATCTACCTCTCTCAGGCCCCCTATCTGCTAGACGAAGGCGTTGATCCCCGGGACGAACGTCTGCAGGTGCTGAGGGAAGATCCCACAGTTCATCTCCACTGGGTGGAAAACCTGGGCCCATATCGCAAGTTTGCCATTTATCTGCAGAGCCCTGCCACCGACAGTGAAGATGACCGCTTTATCACGGTAGACGACGACACCATTTACCCGCCCCGTTTCATCGAATATCTGGTGGCCAAGCATCTTCGCTACCAGTGCGTGGTGGCCCACCGGGGTAGGCGCATGCGCCTGGGGCCCTCTCGGGGGTTCGCAGATTACGCAAATTGGCATGACGGCCTGCATGAGCCCAGGCTGGGCAATTTGCCCACCGGCCAGAGCGGCGTAATTTATCGCCGCGCCTATTTCCCTGCCGATCTGCAATTGGAGGCTGCCCTAAGGATCGCCCCCACCCATGACGACCTCTGGCTGCGCTGGCTAACCGCCGTTCAAGGCGTTCCTGCTCTGATCACCCAGCCCAATGCCGCCGCCAAGACGGCGGCATTGGCCTTCCCGATGGCGGAAATCTCCAACAACTATGCCAAGAGTTCGCTCTGGTTTGCCTTCAATTCGCCCCAAGCTGCCAACCATGTCACCAGTGAACGGGTCACCAATGACGAGGCGGTACAGGCAATTCATCGCCACTTCATGACCCTGGGCTTTGACATTGAGAGGCTACTGCGAGCGGAGGAAGAAGAGCAGGCCGATTTTTATTAAAGAGTAATCACGGAAGGCAATTCCTGATCTCGCTTAATCTATTTGGCCGGAGCTGGCCCATTCCTCCGCTGAGAACAGATCATTATATTTGCCATCCACAAAAAAGGGCGTCGTCAATTGCAGCACCCTCGGAGGCCAGCATAGGCGAATGAGCGCCTAAAGCCGTAACTCAAGCCACTGGAATTGCTTGGGGTTTTGCATCACTGCGCCCATAGCGATCCTCAAAACGCACAATGTCGTCTTCGCCTAGATAGGGGCCGCTCTGCACCTCGATCATCTCCACTGGAATCTTGCCAGGATTGGACAGCCGATGGCGGCAGCCCAAGGGGATGTAGGTGCTCTGGTTCTCGCCCACCAACTCCTCCACGCCGTTTTTCTCCACCACGGCGGTTCCAGCCACCACGATCCAGTGCTCGGCCCGGTGATGGTGCATCTGCAGGGACAGCGACGCTCCCGGATTGACCACGATTTTCTTGACCTGCCAACGGTCGCCTTCTGTCACCCCATCGTAGGAGCCCCAAGGCCGGTAAATGCGCCTATGGGCCTTACTCTCTCGGGCGCCGGCAGCTTCCAGAGTTTGGACCACAGCCTTGATCTCCTGGGCCTTGTCGCGATGGGCAACCAAGACCACGTCGTCGGTCTCCACCACCACCAGGTCTTCCACCCCCAGGCCCACCACCAGTCGGTGCTCACTGCGTAGGTAGCAATTGCGGGAGGCCTGGCTAATCACCCTGCCCCGCAAAACGTTGCCATCGGCATCCCGGTCCGAGGTCTCCCATAGGGCACTCCAGCTGCCCACATCGCTCCATCCGGCATCGAGGGGCAGCACGGCGCCCCGGTCTGTCTTCTCCATCACGGCCACGTCCAGGGCGATGTTCGGACAGCCCGCGAAGGCCTCGCGCTCCAGCCTCAAGAAATCCAGGTCGGAAGAATCGTGCTCCAATGCCGAGCGACAGGCACTGACCACCTCGGGCGCCAGCCGTTCCAGCTCCGCCAGGATGGCGCTGGCCTTGAACAGGAACATGCCGCTGTTCCAGGTGAAGCGGCCGGTGCTTAGGAACTGTTCCGCAGTGGCGCGGTCTGGTTTCTCAACGAACCGGTGGATGGGCACCGGAGCAGTCGGTCCAGCATTGAGGGGCTGGGCCGCCTCTATGTAGCCATAACCGGTTTCCGCAGCCGTAGGCACGATTCCGAAAGTAACCAGCTGTCCCGCCTGGGCAGCTGGGATGCCCACCTCCACGGCGGCCCTAAACTGGCTGGCATCGCGAATCACGTGATCGGCCGCCAGCACCAACAGCAGGGGATCATGCCCTGCGGCTGTGGCCTGCAGGGCAGCCACGGCCACTGCGGGGGCCGTGTTTCGCCCCACGGGCTCCAACAGAATCGCAGCCGGAGAAGCGCCAAGCTGGCGCATCTGTTCGGCAACTATGAAGCGATGGTCTTCATTGCAAATCACGAGCGACGGGGCCAAGCCTGGCAGCCCTTCAAGACGCTGTTGGGTCTGCTGCAGCAGGGTGTCAGCCCCTGAACCCGCCAAAGGCCAGTACTGCTTGGGGTAGCTGGCTCGGGAGAGGGGCCAAAGGCGGGTGCCCGTACCTCCACAGAGGATCACAGGCACCAGGCTGGAAGCTGTGGCTGACATCGCTCTTGAGAATTTGTCTGCCACCATTCAACACAATCCCGTAAACAGGCAGCTGCAGCCGGGGATACCCACCAGCTCAGAGTTGCTGATACTATCGAACTGATCTGCTCTTGGACGTCAGGTCTGACCCCTTTGGTGCAGTTAAGCGAAAAACTTGCGGTCCCCTCCCAGGCCTGTTTAGCCTTGCACGACAAAAGGCTTTGCTGGGATTCTCTTGAGGAGTTTCTGCTGAGCCTGGCCAGCGAGACCCGATCTAGCTTCGTTGTTGAGGAATGCCTGGATGCCATCCGTTTGCTGGGCATCCTGCAACCGATCACCGGCCTGCATCTCCCCCCACAATCTATTAAAATTGAAGGTGGCAATTTTCGAGAATCAATAGAAGCAAGTCAATTGGTCAGTCGTCACAGAGCTGTTTTATTGGAAATCGACAAGGAGATCAAAAAAGGCAAAAATCTTGCAGGCATGAATATATTTGTCGCCGAGGCATTCACTGGATTTTCTGCTTATTTGCTCCAACTCGCTCCCCACTGTGTAACCCGATCATGCCTGAGCGGCCCCCGCGCCGCCGACGCTGGCCATGAGGATATCTGCAATCTTTCGTTTAGCAGCTCAAGCTATGATCTACTTGTTTACAACGACTTGATTGGATATGCTCAATCCCTGGAGCAATGCCTGGGCGAAGCCCTGCGGGTGCTCAAGCCTGGTGGACGATTTTTAGCGACATTTCCCTTTGCCTATGGCCAACAGGAAACGATCGTTAAGGCAATTCAACAACCCCGCCAGCCGGGGGAACCCTCAGCCCAGCCTGTTGCATCTATTTCATATCAAATTCCCGGCTGGAGTATACTCAAATTACTGCAAGATGTGGGCTTTAGTGCCTCTAAGATTCACTATACCGCCAGCTGGAAATATGGCGTTCTCGGAGCTGATCTACCTGGAGTATTCGTATTGGAGGCCTGCCGATGAACTCGGGTGAGTCATTGCAATCTTCGCTGGCGGTATTGCAGCGGCATCTGCTGGATTTCCCAGCTGACTCCGCGGCCTGGCAAAGCCTGGCTCAACTGTTGGCGACAGACGCAGCTGCCACCAACTCGGCCCAGCGAGACCAAGACCCGCCACAAACTGCAAATCAACCAGCACCCACCAGCAACAATCTGCCTGTTTCGCGCGCTCCGGTGGCGCAAGTAAGCCCAGCCAGCCAAACCCCAATCAAGTCAGCAGAGTCGGCTGAGGCCCTCTTCCGCCAGGCCAAAACCCTGGCTGATGCCTCAGACTTTACTGGCTGCATCACCCTGGTGGAACGAGCCCTGGGACACAGCAGGGAGCTGGCCCAAGACCCAATGTTGGCATTTATCTATGCCCACGCCCTGCGCAATGCCAGCCAAGTAGAACGGGCACTGGAGGTTCTTTTACCATTTCGTCGCATCGCTCCCACCCCCTGGATCCCCTTTGAGCTGGGACTGATTTTCAAGTCCTTAAATCGACCCACCGATGCTTACCTATGTCTGAAAGAAGCGCGTGGACTTGAACCTGAATTCACCTGGGCAGCGGTGGAGGCGGCAGCAATCGTCTCCCATACCAACATCCCCTTAGGACGCCTTGACAGGCTCACTGCCAACCGGCAGGCCGATAAAGACCTGGTGGAGCTTACAATTGAAAGGTTGCTTCGATTTGGCAACCTGCTGTTGGTAATTGGCTGGAGTCCGATCCCGGGCCGCAGTGGCAGCCGCATGCGCTTACTGGATCCCCTGGTACCCGCCAAGATCGCCAGCGGGGGAAGTTGCTATTATCGGCGCCCCGATGTGAATCAGGCCATCGGCTCCGAGCCCCACAATTTACATGGCTTTGCCAGTCTGATCGACTGCTCTTTACTCAGCCGATGGTCTGAGGTAGGCGACCTCCAACTTGTTTTGGAAGCAGCCGATGGAGCGCCGATGCGAGCTTCCATCAATCGGATTCGACTCTGCGACATCGCTGAGGAAGCAAGCTTAGACAAGCTTTTAGAAGGCCTGCTGGGCAGCCTGCGCATCGCCATGGACAGCGACACACCCTGGCACGAGGGAATACACATATTCACTCCACAAACCATGCAAATATGCTCTCAATTGTTCAGCCAGTACACTAAATCCGTCAAGCCCCGCAGCGAGGTTCACTGGTTAAATCCAAAAGATAGCAATTCCGCCATCAAGCTATCATTTATTTTTGTTCAGCTTGGCCACTTTGATATTGCCAGGCCCGCCCTTGCCCAGATCTGCAAGCTAGGCATACCAATGGAGGTTATTGTTGTCAACAATTCCATTCAATTTTTTAGAGAAACATTTCACGTGCTAAATCGAATGGCGGGAATCTACAAAGGTATAAGATTTGGCATAATAAATAATCCCGAAAACCTCGGCTTTTCCGCAGCCTGCAATATTGGGGCCAGCAATGCAACCGGAGAGTTTCTTTGCTTTCATAATAATGACCTATTCGCTAATGCCAGCAACGACTACCTAGCCCTGCTGCATAGGGCAATTGCCCAGCCAGGCGCCATCCATAGTGCCTATCAATACTTTACCGATGGAACACTTATGCAGAAGGGAATTGCGATTACCCAGATTAATTCAGCCAGCAATTACGATGTAACCCTCTATAATGGTTATTCAATTGGTCGCAATCAAAGCCAGGGGGAAATTCTAGCCTGTTCGGGTTCCTTAATGCTGATGAGCCGGGATACTTTTGATCAGCTAAACGGATTTAGTGAGGAATACATATATGCTCACTTTGAGGATGTAGATCTCTGCATGAGAGCACGACAGCAGCAGATCCCTCTTATGATTTGGGAAGACATCACGTTTTTCCATGCCGAGGGTGGTGGTACCGTTGCCCCCTATCATCTAGGAGGCACCACTGGCCACGTCAATCGGCTATTATTTTCTATTCGTTGGCAGAAAGTGTTGCAAAACATGAATACCGAGGTGGAATATGTCCTCTGACTCCCTGCTTCCGGCGAGCTCATACGACATCGCCATCTTGACCTTATTTGACCCTAAAATTACCGCAGGTGGCGCCCAGCAGTGCGCCTATGATCTGTACTTAAATCTTAAAAAGTATACCAAGTTTAGAGTTTGCTTTATTGCCGCCACCTCTCCTGTTACAAAACTAAAATCAAAAGCCAATGCTTTCGTGAGGCGTTCATCTAATTACGAGGATGAATTTTATTTTTTTACTGGCGAATACGATTACTTCTGGCACTGCTGCAAAGACTCTCGTCCGCCCAAGGATTTAGCCTTGTTTCTGGAAAAAATTAATCCCAAGTCAATTTTTATATCACATTACATGCACCTTGGCATTGATCTTATCAGCATGATCCGTGCCGTCTTGCCAACATCTAATATCTCAGTGGGCTTGCACGAGATGCTTTTTGCCTGCATGGCTGATGGGCAAATGGTAAAAAAAACCGATGGCCAGCTTTGCCAAAAATCAGACCCTGAGCTCTGCTCAATGTGCTTTCCGCACATCAACGCTGATGTATTCGCAGCTCGCAAAAAGTTTAACAAGGAGTGCCTGGAACAGGCTAATAATTTTATATTTCCATCTAAACATCTTGCCGGGGTTTTTAGCGATGAACTTAACATCAGCCCCCATCGAATCCATGTAATAAATCATCCCATCGATTTGTCATCCTACCAAGCCAAACAGCAAAATACATTTTCGGCGAATCGGCCAGTGCGCTTTGGCTACTTTGGCCAATTCTTAGACAATAAGGGTGTGGACGTGATGCTTAAGGCGGGGGGTGAATTAGATGCTAAGCAGCTAAAACGTCGCTTTGAAATCGTTATCAACGGCGGCAATAAAGAATTTGCGTCAGAGCTTTACCAAGCTAAAGTCGAAGCGCTGATTAAAGAATCACGAAACTGGCGACAAGGTTCCATAGTGGAACTCGGTGGCTATAGCCATAACGAGTTGGTAAGCCGGATGGACAGGGTGGACTTTGTAGTGGTACCATCTACCTGGCCAGAGGTGTTTGCCCTTGTTGTTACTGAAGCATTCGCCTGCTTCAAGCCTGTCCTAGCGGCCCGCATCGGCGGCCTCGGCGAGCGCCTGAGAGATGGTATTGATGGGTTTAACTTTCAGCCACGCAACCCCAATGACCTGGCTCAAAAGATGCATCAGTGTATGTCTCTGACTGACGTAAGCTATAGGCAAATGAGCAGCGAAGCATACATTTCTGCCATGCGGCTAAATCCCAAGAGGGCTCTTTTGGAGTATGCCAAAGCCTTGGATCTAAATCTCAATTTTACTGATCAACTAGCTGCTGGGGCCAAGTGAATCACATATCAGTCGCCACGCCATTGGGCCTGGACAATATGTTCTTCAGCTTCCTGGACACCCTTGCTGCTGCCAATAACCTGCGTTCTTGCGACGGTCCGGTCACCATTGGCGAGGGTATTAGGATTGAAGATTATGTCCGTAATCATCAAATGCAGCATCGCCATGAGTTTTTAATCGGCTATCGGTACCCTCCCGTCCATAGTAGACCCCTGGTTGAGCTATTCGATAGCACGGTAATCCTGGCAGATCTGGATGGTATATGCTTGCAGATTGTAAATATTCAGCGGGAACATGGCGGTATTGAATTGGCTTCGGCTTACCAGTTTTTGCGCCAGGCCATCGATGACTATTTGGCTGTGCTTGCCGAGCCTGAAACCCCCGAGCATAAACTACGTTTCATGATGATTCCAGGACGGTCGATTCGCATCGATCCCAGCCAGGCTTTTAAGCGGATTGAAACTTTTTACCTGCAGCTTGGCCTGCCAATAGTGAATAGTGTTGCCGATTTGTTTACGCCTTCTGCCCTGGAATTGCTAGAGAAAACCCCCAAAGCTTCCAATCTGCTGATCGACGACGTTCTGCAAATAATGACAGCCAATACAAACTCGGAAGGCCAGCTAAGGGTTATAAATGAATTAGCTCAGTTGATTGACTGAAGATTGTGTATTCATCAGCTTCTCTAATTCAAAATTGCTGGCCTTCTGCTGGCGCGCGCATACTCATCGGAGATGGCAAGAAATTCGGAAACAAAAAAACATGAAGCGAAGCCGGTCGGTGTATCGCCTGCTTCTCGATTAGATCGATCCTATTATGGGTGGGAATGCATCTGCTCTTGACCGGACCCATGGGAACCGGCAGGCAGGCGAGTCATGGGCGATGCGGCAGCGCACCAGAGTCAGTTCCATGCCAGGCTAAGACTTAACTACCAAATGACAGCTCAGGGTGCCTACAAATGCTTTGGGTTTTAGCTTTGGCATCCAGGCAAGGGAGGTAGTCACTCCAGGAGCTCTGCTTAGGCGGCTCGGGGTGAGCCCCACCCCACAACTGTTCACGCGCAGCGAGCAGATCTGGCAAAGCTTATCGACCGCGCCAGCGCCGCTAGGGCCACTGCCTGCGGAACTGCGCAACATCAGCGACCTGCAAGAGCATTGGATTGAGCGGCTGGCCTTTGGCCCCACGCCCCTGCACGACCGGCTCGCCCAGACCTTGGCCGGCCTGTTTGCCGTGCACCTGAGCAAGGTGCCTGATCTAGGCCAATTTTGGCAGCACCTTGAGACGATCCGTCAACAGCTGCGGGGGGGCTATGGCCAACTACTGGTGGCGATGCTGGCAGACCCGGCCACCCTGCGCAACCTGGACGGCTTAGCAAGCCACAGGAAGAGCCCGAATGAAAATTTGGCCCGCGAATTGATGGAGCTCTACAGCGTTGGGGCCGGCTCCTTCCAGGAGAGCGATGTGATTTCTGGCGCCAGGGCCCTGAGTGGTTACCGGCTGCGCCAGGGACAGATCGTGATGGATGAAGGTGCCCATGATCCAGGACCGATGCGGGTGCTGGGGAAACTGGCGAGCTTTGATGCCGCTTCCTTGGCCACCTGGCTGGTTTCCCAGCCCGCCGCCGCCCGGATGATCCTGACGCGGCTGTGGCGGGTGTGGCAGGGAGATCTACCTACGGCGGCCAACTTGAATCAGCTTGCCGACCAGTGGCGACAAAAGCAGTTATCGCTGCCCTGGCTGGTGCAGCGGCTGCTGGAACTGCCCTCCCAACGCCGCAGCCTGGCTCAAGGCGCCATGGTGCGCGAACCCATCGATCTGATGGTGGCGGCATTGAGACTGCTGGGTAGCCGCCAGAAAGAGGGCCTGCGACTGGCCCGGTTGCAGTTGCGGGCCATGGGACAGGTGCCGTTTGAACCCCCCTCCATCAAGGGATGGCCGGCGGATCGGCAGTGGATCACCGACTCCTGGCTGCGGGCCAGACAAAGGGCGATGCGCTCCCTGGTAAACCATCCGGAACTTTGGGAATCCAACCAGCTGCCGCCGATGCTGGAGGCCCACCTGGTGCCCCGCCAACCCTTCAGCCTGCGGCTACCAGCGCCAGCCACCAAGGCCAACCTGCTCGCCCTGCTCACCGATCCGGTGTGGCAGCTCAAATAGCCCCCCGGGACCATGCGCCGTCGCTCCCTGCTACAGCTGAGTTTTTGGGTGGCCCTGGGGGCCGCCATCGGGCCGATGGCGAGGCCGGCGTCCCTGGGATGGGGGCCAAGGCGCGCGGAGTCAGCTCGGGCCCAGACCACCCCAGGTGGCTCCCAACGGGTATTGATACTGCTGGAGTTGCAAGGTGGCAACGATGGGCTCAATTGCGTTGGGCCCTTCGGGGATCCGATCTACCAGCAACTGCGGGGTCCCCTGGCGGTGAATGTGGCGGAGGCTCTGGCGCTCGGGGAGGGTCTGGCCATGAATCCCGCCCTGGAGGCCCTGCGCCCCAGCCTGGAGGCCGGCCGACTGGCCTGGCTGCTGGGGGTGGGCTGGAGCCAACCGAACCGCAGCCATTTTCTGGCCAGCGACCAATGGGCCGGCGGCAAGGCCAGTGGCTGGGGTGGTGAGGGTTGGCTGGGCCGGGCCGCGGCCGCCCGGGGCGAGCAGGGCCCCCTGGTGGCGCTCGGCGATGGAGGGGCCGCGGCCCTGGAAGCCGCTGGCATCCAGCTGCTGCATCTGCAGCAAGCGGATCTGCGCGGCCCGACACAGCACTGGCCCCCACCGCTACAAGCCGGCGACAACAAGGCCCTGCGGCGACTGCTGGAGCTGGAGCAGTCGAGCCAACAGGGGTTGCGGGATCTGGTGGCCGAGCTGGCCCCAACCGCCGTGCTCGATGCGGCTCGCCTGCCTGCTACAGCCCTGGGCAAGCAATTGGGTCTCGCCCTGAGACTGATAGCCGGTAGCCAGCCTCCTGCCGTGATTCAAGTGAGCCATAAGGGCTACGACACCCACGCCAACCAACAGCGGCGCCATACCCGCCTGTTGCAAGAGCTCGCCGATGCCTTGAGTGGATTCGAGCGGGGCCTGGCCGCCTTGCCCAAACGCCCACGAGTGGAACTGCTTACGACTAGTGAATTCGGCCGGCGCCTGCAGGTGAACGGCTCGGGCGGCACGGACCACGGCAGTGCCTCAGTGCTGCTGCGGCTGGGGGATCAAGTGGGGGACAAGCTGCAGGGAAGTTATCCCAACCTCGGCGATCGGGATGCCCGCGGTGACCTGCTGGCCAGCTGGTCACCCCCCGAGGCGATGGCCCAACTATTGAGGAGTTAATCAGTCGGCAAGACCTCGACAACCAAAAGTAGATACAGTGATATTCGAAACCGCTAAAGTTACTTATTCGGGAATTGCGAATCAGCGAGCAACTCAGTAAGTCCAATGCTTTGGGGCGTGAGAGTGGCGGGCTTTGGTTTTATTTGGAGCTGCCCCACTGAAAAGCCGGCCAGGTTCTCCGTTGGAGAGTCATTCAAATTGACAACAGAAAGTCATTCGCCCCAATCGCTAAGCACAAGCCAGCGCTGTGATCGGGCGAATGGGCCATAATCGTTGCCATATGCCAAATGGTGTGAATGTCCGCATTATCCTCTAACTCCCCCGCAGCTGCGCCTACCGCAGCCCCTGAGCAATCCCTGGAGGCCAGGGCAAAAGCCCTGAGTAAAGAGGGCAAAAGGGCTGAGGCCCTGGCCTGCTTTGAGCAACTGGCCGCCCAGCAGCCAAGCAATGCCTGGTGGCTGATCTGGCAGGTGAGTTGTCTGCATGGCCTCGGTCGTTGGTCCGAGGCGCTAACCCGCCTGGCCCAGGTGCCGCAGCAAGGCTCCCTGGTATTGGAAACCT
>CANHSW010000028.1 GCA_947463165.1 Cyanobacteriota bacterium | reverse complement strand
TACTAGGCCCGGAGCGGCGAGTTAGCTGGCCGCAGAGCGGCGACGGCGGGTGCGGCCGGCGGGTTCGGGTTCGGTTTCCGGCTGCTGGGCGACAGTGGTTTTTGCCAAGGATGTGGCCGTAGCCAAGGCTGTGGCCGTGGCCAAGCCCGTGGCCGTAGCCAAGCCAGTTGCAGATGCCGCAGCAGTGTTGGTAACCGGAGCTGGGCCGGCCCCTACCGTCGCCAATTGGCGCTGGGGTGCCGGCGTAGTCCGTTCGGCGCTGCGCTCCACCCGTTCTGGGCGATCGCCGCGGCCGCCACGGACCCGGTTTGCTGGCCGGCTTTCGGGCTCGGCATCGGCTCTTCCCTTGTAGGCCGGCGTGCCGGCGGGGGCTGGCTGCACCAGGCAGATGATCAGCGGCTCCACCTGGAGTTCGCGGCGCAGGCGCCGCTGCAGTCCCACTTCCACCTCGCGCTGCACGCCCACCCAATCGACTTCGGGGGCCTGGCCAGCGCTGGTGCGGCAGAGCTGATTCCAGCGATTTTCGAGCACCCAGCCGATTTCGCGCTCAGCCCAGAGGGAGAGCTTGCGCGGGTCGGCGCTGGTGACCACACCGCGCAGATTCGCCCGCGGCGGCGCCGCCATCACCCCATCGGTGCTGATCACAGTTAACAGGGTGATCACCCCGTCTTCCGCGAGCTGCTGGCGTTCCTTGAGCACCCTTGCATCGACGATGCCGTTGCGGGAAGCGTCGAGCAACTCGATGCCGCTCTTAACTGGGTCGCCCTTGCGCAGGGAGTCGGCGGTGAGTTCCACCACGTCGCCGTTGTCGACAATCAGGGTGTGATCGGCGGGCACGCCCATCGATTGGCCGGTTTTGGCATGGGCAATCAGCATGCGGTGCTCACCATGCACCGGCACAAAGAATTTCGGCCTGGTGAGGGCCAACATCAATTTGTGGTCTTCCTGGCTGCCGTGGCCGGACACGTGAATGCCCTCGCCCTTGCCATAGATCACCTTGGCTCCCAGCATCATCAGCCGGTCAATTGTGTTGACCACCGATATGGTGTTGCCAGGGATTGGGCTGGCCGAAAAGATGATCGTATCGCTGCTCTTTACCTGAACTTGGGGATGATCGGCGCGTGAGATACGGCTGAGGGCGGCTAGGGGCTCCCCCTGGCTGCCGGTCATCAGCAGCAGGGTTTCGCGGTCGGGCAGGTCGCGGATTTGTTTAATCGGCACGAATAGCTCATCCGGGCAGCGCATGTAACCCAGCTCCCGTGCTTTGGCGATCACGTTGAGCATGGAGCGACCCAGCAGGCCCACCTTGCGGCCATGCTTCATCGCCAGCTCGAGGATCATCGCCACCCGGTGGGTGGAGCTGGCAAAGGTGGTGAGGATTACCCGGCCTTCCGCGGCGCCGATGTGGCGATCGAGATTGGGAAATACAGCCCGCTCTGGCGGGGTGAAGCCGGGCAGTTCGGCATTGGTGGAGTCGGAGAACAGGCAGAGCACCCCCTGCTCGCCGTAATGCGCCATGCGCTGAATATCGAAGGTTTCACCATCGACGGGGGTGTGATCAAATTTGAAATCACCGGTGAATACAACAACGCCTACCGGGGTGGTAATCGCCAGGGAGAAGCTGTCGGCAATCGAGTGGGTATTGCGAATGAATTCAACTTTAAAGTGCTGGCCAACCTGCACGATATCCCGGGCGCCAACGGTTTGGATTGTGGTGCAATCCGTGACGCCGGCCTCCTCCATTTTGCCCCGCAACATTGACATCGCCAGCCGCGGGCCGTAGATGATTGGGATGTTGAAGTGCTTGAGGTGGTGGGGAATGCCGCCGATGTGATCTTCGTGACCATGGGTCACGATCATGCCGCGAATACGCTTTTGGTTTTCCCGTAAGTAGCTGGTGTCGGGCAGCACCACGTTGACGCCGTGCATGCCATCGCTGGGGAATGCCAGGCCGGCATCCACCAGCATCAGGTCATCGCCGTATTCGAATACGCAGGTATTTTTGCCAATCTCGTGCAGGCCACCCAGGGGAATTACCCGCAGGTTTGGCTTCTTGGTGCTGTGGGGGTTGGAATTGGTCATGAAAGCAGGTCGACTTTGAAGGTTTGGCTAGAAGTGGGCTGGACGGAAATGGGGCCGAGCGGCCAACGGGGTGATCGGCTGAGCCGAATATGGCCTTGGCGTCAGGTGGGACGCAGGGCGGCCAGGGTGGTGCAGATTCGTTGTTTCACTTCGTCATTCGCAGCGAGAAGGGGTAGGCGAGGGGCACCGACCGGCCAGCCACTTAGCTCCAGGGCCGCTTTTACCGGGATCGGATTTGTAGTGCAGAACAGGGCTTTGCATAGGGGCAACAGCCGCTCGTGCAGGCTGAGGGCGCTGGCGATATCGCCGGCCAGGAAGGCATTGATCATGGCGCGGATCTCGGCACCGGCCAGATGGCTGGCCACGCTCACCACGCCCACGGCACCTACGGCCAGCATCGGCAGGGTGAGGGCATCATCGCCGCTATAGATAGCCAGGCGATCGCCACAGAGGGCCCGCAGCGCACTCACCTCTTCGGTGCTGCCACTGGCGGCTTTGTAGCTCACCACGTTATCTAAATCCAGCAACCTCGCGGTGGTTTCCGGTGCCAGACTGGCACCAGTGCGGCCAGGGATGTTGTAGAGCATCAGCGGCAGTTCGGGCGCCGCCAGGGCAATGGCCCGGAAATGGGCTTCCAGACCCTCCTGGGGCGGTTTGTTGTAGTAGGGCACCACCACCAGGGCGGCGTCGGCCCCCAGGTTGGCGGCTTTGCGGGTGGCCTCCACCGCTTCGGCTGTGCAGTTGCTGCCGCTGCCGGCCAGCAGCTTGGCTCGGCCGGCCACCGCCTGCTGGACGGCGGCGAACAGCCGATGCTGCTCCTCCCAGCTGAGGGTGGGCGATTCGCCGGTGGTGCCACAGATCACCAGGCCATCGGAGCCCTGGCTCACCAGGTGATCGGCCAGCCGGGCCGCCAGCTCCAGATCCACCGAGCCATCCGCCGCAAAGGGGGTGACCAGGGCCGTCAGCAGCCTGCCAAAGGGCGCCGGCTGCCAGCTGGCTGCTGGGGCGGCGGTTGGCATGGCGGTGGGGGCGGGGTTGCTCATGGCTGGACTGGTCATGGCTGGGCCGGTAGAGCGGGGCCTTGCCTTAACAGCTCGGCGATTTGTATCGCGTTCAGGGCCGCACCCTTGCGGATCTGGTCGCCGCAGAGCCATAGCTCCAGGCCATGGGGATCGCTGAGGTCCTGGCGAATCCGACCCACGGCCACCGGGTCGCGACCGGTTACGTCGGTGGGCATCGGGAAGCGATTGGCGGCCAGGTCTTCCAGCAGTTCCACGCCGGGGGCCGCCGCCAGCAGTGCCCTGGCCTCATCAACTGGAAATGGTTCAAAGAATTCGATGTTCACGGCTTCCGAGTGGGCCCGCAACACCGGCACGCGCACGCAGGTGGCCGAGAGCCGCAAATCCGGCAGCCCCATGATCTTGCGGGTTTCGTTGAGCATCTTCAGCTCTTCTTCGCAGTAGCCGTTGGCCTGCAGCGGCGAGTTGTGCAGGAACAGATTGAAGGCCAGGGAATGGGGCAGCACGCTGCTGATCGGCTCGCCTCCCTCCAGCACCGTGCGGCTCAGTTGCCGCAGCTCTTCCATGGCTCGGGCGCCAGCGCCACTGGCCGACTGATAGGTGCTCACCACCACCCTCTTAATTGGCCGCCGCGCCTGCAGGGGGGCCAGGGCCAGGGTGAGCAGGATCGTGGTGCAGTTGGGATTGGCGATGATCCCCTGGTGGCTGAAGGCCGCTTGGGGATTCACCTCCGGCACCACCAGCGGCACTGCGGGATCCAGGCGAAAGGCGCTGGAGTTGTCGATCATCACCGCCCCGGCCCGCAGGGCAGCTGGCGCCCATTGCTTGGAAATGGCGCCACCGGCCGAGGCCAGCACCAGGTCAACCGAATCAAATGCCGCTTCGCTGACGGCCTGGATCGGCAGTTTTTCCCCCTGCCAGTGGAGCTGCTGCCCGGCGGAGCGCTCCGAAGCTAGGGGGATTAATTCAGCCACCGGGAACTGGCGCTCCACCAGCAGCTCGAGCAGCTCCTTACCCACCGCGCCGGTGACACCGAGGATTGCCACCCTGAGCGCTCGCGAGGGCAGGTTGGCCGAGTTGATGGGGGTGGCAGCGACGGTCAAGGAATTAGCAAAGACTGGGAGGGATCTTGGCGGGTGGCTGGGCAAAGGCCTGGCTTGATTTGGGCCCAGGGATGGTTTAAGGCCAGGGCTGAGTTCTGCCCAAGACTGGATTCAGTCTGCGAATCTATAGGACTGAAATTTTGCCGGATGCTGGCTTGGTTGGAGGCCAAAGCCGCAGGGCGACAGCTACTTATTCACAGCTGTTAAAAAACAGTTTGATAAAGTAGTTTCGCAAACAACTCGCTGGTGGACAACTTGCTGGTCAAACAACTTGCCTGTAAGCGGCTTGTTTATAAACAGCTTGCTTATAAGCAGCTTGGTGGCAAGAAGTTTGTTTGTGGGCAGTTTACTTAATAGGCGGTTTGCTTAATAGGCAATTTGATAACAAGCAATTTACTGATAGACGGCTTGCTGATAGTCAGTTTACTGAAAACAGTTTGTTGCTGAGCGGTTTGCCGATGGACGGTTTGCTAATAACTAGTTTGCCGGTAAACAGTTTTTGTTAAATGGCTTGCAAAGCGATTTAACAAAAGTTTGGCAAACAATTTAATAAAGCCGTTCAGGCAACCCTGGATTAACACTCTTGGACCCTAGGGGCGAGCCAGGTGTCAAAAGGCTGGCGGCAAACAAACTTTTAGGCTGATTATATTCAGCAACTGCTTGCTGCTGAATAGATTGCGCAGGCGGCGCTATTAAGTGTTTTGATTGGTGGTTTTGATCGATGGCAAATGGGGTTGGGGTAAGGGTGGTGAAGGTTTTAATTTGTTAAGTTGCTATGGCTAATTACTTGTCTAAGGTGGGCCGACTTGGGCGGCGACCATAGAAGTCTACTAAAGGGAGTCGCAGCCGGTAAGGGGCCGGTCGTTGGGTGGGCAGTTCATTGGTCTGCCAGGTCAGCCAGCTCACAGGTCAACCAGCTCACAGGTCAACCAGCTCACAGCTCAGCCAGCTCAATCGACCAGGAAGCGGCAGGCCATCGGGCAGGCCATCGAGCCAGCTGCCCGCAGCGGGTTTGGCATGGCACTGGCCCCTGTGGCTATTGCTTGTACTGCAGTGGCTTGCCAGGTCAGTGGCTTGCTGGGAAGTGGCTTGCCGGGCAGTGGCTTCCCGGAGCACTTCGCCTCGGCGGGTTGGTTTCTAGGATGACAGGCTGACAAAACACCTTCATGCAATCTGCCGCCACCCCATCAGATTCCGGCACGGCTGCCAAAGCCGCTGCTGCCGGCCAGGCCAGCGGCGAGCTGCAGGTGAAGGTGAGCCCCCGTCCTGCCAGTCGCGTGGCGCTGGAGCTGGCCATCCCCGGCAGCCTCAGCAAGGCCAGCTACGAGGCGGCGATCAGCAAGCTCAGCGGCAGCGTCAAGCTGCCTGGCTTCCGCAAGGGCAAGGTGCCCAGGCCGGTTTTGCTGCAGCAGATCGGCAGCAAAAGGGTGCTGGCCACAGCCCTGGAAGACCTGGTGGAAACCTCCTATCGCCAGGCCCTGGAGATTGAAACCTTGGCTGCCCTCGGCAGCCCCGAGCTCAGCGAGGGGATGGAGCTGGTGCTGGAGCGCTTCCAGCCCGGCAGCGAGCTCACCATCACCCTGGAACTCGACGTCGAGCCCACCCCCAGCTTGAAGGCCACCAAGGGTCTCCAGGCGGAGGTGGAGCCGGTGGTTTACGACCCGGCCCGGGTGGATGAGTTGATCGAGCAATCCCGCCGGCAGCTGGCCACCCTGGTGCCGGTGGAGGGTCGCCCGGCCGAGGCCGGCGACGTGGCGGAGCTGAGTTTCAGCGGCGTATTTGGCGACAGCGGCGAGCCGATTCCCGGTGGCAGCAGCGACTCCTTCGAGGTGGAGCTGGAGGAGGGGCGGATGATCCCCGGCTTCGTGGATGGGGTGATCGGCCTGGCGGTGGGCGAGAGCAAGACGATCGACTGCCGCTTCCCCGACAGCTACCAGCAGCAGGAGCTGGCCGGGCGCCAGGCCAGCTTTGAGGTGACCCTCAAGGAGCTGAAGAGCCGCGAACTGCCAGCCCTGGACGACGCCTTCGCCCAGCGGGCCAGCGACCAGCAGACCCTGGCGGAGCTGCGGGCCCAGCTGGAGCAGCAGCTGCAGGAGGAGGCCGAGCGGCGCGGCAAGGCCGCCCGCCATGGCGCCCTGCTCGCCGCCCTGGTGGACCAGCTGGAGGTGGAGTTGCCGGAGACCATGGTGCAGCGGGAGGTGGTCAACCTGCTGGAGCAGACCGCCGCTGAGATCGCCCAGCAGGGCATGGATGTGAAGAAGCTGTTCACCCCCGACCTGGTGCGCAGCCTGATGGACACCTCCCGGCCCGAGGCGGAGCAGCGCCTGCGCCGCAGCATGGCCCTCAAGGCCCTGGCCATCGCCGAGCAGATCGAGGTGGAGCGTGAGGCGATTGAGGCAAAGGTGAAGGAGATCAGCCGCGAGCTCAACCAGCAGCAGCAGGGTCAGCTCGACCCGCAGCGCCTGCACCTGAGCGTGGCCAACGACCTGCTGCAGGACAAGTTGCTCACCTGGCTGGAGGCCAACAGCACCATCACCGAGAAGCTCTCCAGCGAAGCTGCCGCCGGCGAGGAGGCTGCGGCCTCCTAGGGTCCGCAGCGGCAGTCAGGCCCATGGGCAGCGAGCAAATGCCCATGGGCCGCGAGTAAAGCCCATAGATTGATCCCCAGCCCAGGCACTAGCACTTGATCGACGCCACCATCCACCATCCGATTCGTAACCGCTGGTCGGCGTCCCCGCTCAGCATTACCGCCAGCCCTGGCGTATTACCCACCGTGGTGGAGCAATCTGGCAGGGGCGAGCGGGCCTTCGATATCTATTCGCGCCTGCTGCGGGAGCGGATCATCTTCCTGGGCTCCGGCATCGACGACGCCGTGGCCGATGCCCTGGTGGCGCAGCTGCTGTTCCTGGAGGCGGAGGATCCGGAGAAGGATATTCAGATCTATATCAACTCGCCGGGGGGGTCGGTGACCGCCGGCCTGGCCATCTATGACACCATGCAGCAGGTTGCTCCGGATGTGGTAACCATCTGCTATGGACTTGCGGCATCAATGGGTGCTTTCCTTCTGGCCGGTGGTGCTAAGGGAAAACGTCTAGCCCTGCCTAATTCGCGGATCATGATCCACCAGCCCCTCGGTGGAGCCCAGGGCCAGGCAGTGGATATCGAGATCCAGGCCAAGGAAATCCTCTACCTCAAGGACACTCTCAACGGCCTGCTGGCCGAGCACACCGGCCAGCCCCTGGACAAAATCGCCGAGGACACCGACCGCGACTACTTCCTTTCTCCCGCAGAAGCGGTTGAATATGGGCTGATCGATCGAGTGGTGACCGACACCTCCTCCTTCACCGCCGCCGGTTGATCCCCTCCCTACCTGATTTTCAAGGATTGGTGGCGAAACCCGTTTTCGTGCTGATCCTGGTCATTGGGGTCCCCTGCTTCCTTTGCCGATGGCCAAGTTCGACGCCCACCTGAAATGTTCCTTCTGCGGCAAGTCGCAGGAGCAGGTGCGCAAGCTGATCGCTGGTCCTGGCGTCTATAT
Source organism: Cyanobacteriota bacterium (assembly GCA_947463165.1). Classification (GTDB taxonomy): domain Bacteria; phylum Cyanobacteriota; class Cyanobacteriia; order PCC-6307; family Cyanobiaceae; genus UBA5018. Next base: position 5,352 of record CANHSW010000028.1, on the reverse strand, counting down.
CTGCGACGAGTGCATAGACCTCTGCAACGAGATCCTCGACGAGGAGCTGGTGGAGGGCGCCCCCGGCGGCCGCACAGCCCCGGAGCCGGATCGGCATAAGCCCTCGGCCAAGAAGAGCTCTAAGCCAGCCCCCACCCTGGCCGACATCCCCACCCCCCGGGCGATCAAGGCCTTCCTCGACCGTCAGGTGGTGGGCCAGGAGGAGGCCAAGAAAAGTCTGTCGGTGGCCGTTTACAACCACTACAAACGGCTCGCCTGGCAGGGGGACGGCGATGGCGAGAGCAGCGAGACAGCCACCAGGCTGCATAAGTCGAACATTCTGTTGATCGGACCCACCGGCTGCGGCAAGACCCTGCTGGCCCAAACCCTGGCAGAGCTGCTCGACGTGCCCTTCGCGGTGGCCGACGCCACCACCCTCACCGAGGCCGGCTATGTGGGGGAAGACGTGGAGAACATCCTGTTGAGGCTGTTGCAGAAGGCCGATCTCGATGTTGAACAGGCCCAAAGGGGCATCATTTATATCGACGAGATCGACAAGATCGCCCGCAAGAGCGAAAACCCCTCGATCACCCGCGATGTTTCTGGTGAGGGGGTGCAGCAGGCGCTACTGAAGATGCTGGAGGGCACGGTGGCCAATGTGCCGCCCCAGGGTGGACGCAAACACCCCTACCAGGACTGCATTCAGATCGATACCAGCCAAATCCTGTTCATCTGTGGCGGCGCCTTTGTGGGGCTGGAAGACGTGGTGCAACGCCGGCTGGGCCGCAACGCCATCGGCTTCATCGGCCCCGACGGCAGCAGCCGGCCCCGCAGCAGCAAGGAGCGCCAAGCCAGCGAGCTGCTGCGGCATCTGCAGCCCGACGATCTGGTCAAGTACGGCCTGATTCCCGAATTCATCGGTCGGCTGCCGGTGACCGCCCTGTTGGAACCGCTCGACATCAAGGCCCTGCAGGCGATTCTCACCGAGCCCCGCGATGCCCTGGTGAAGCAGTTCCAGACCCTGCTCAGCATGGACAACGTGCGCCTGGAATTTGAGCCGGCCGCCCTGGAGGCGATCGCCATCGAGGCCCAGCGCCGCAAGACCGGCGCCCGCGCCCTGCGCGGCATCGTTGAGGAATTGATGCTTGAGCTGATGTACGACCTGCCCTCCCGCAGCGACGTGCCCAGCTTCACGGTTACCCAGGAGCTGGTGGAACAGCGCAGCAAGGGTCAGGTGGTGCGCCTGCCCAGCAACCACGAGGACGACAACCACCAGGCAACTGCCTGAACGCAGCCCGCCTGAGTACAGCTCAGGCCCATGCGCTAGACCTGGCGACAGCCCCCAGCCCCTGCCGATCTTGGCGGCCGCCGACCATCTGCAAGTGCCTCGCCGGCACGGTCTATTTACCCACCACGGCATCGATCTGGGCGATGGCAGCGTGGCCCACTACCTGGAGGGCCGCGAAATTTTGCGCAGCCCCCTGTTGGAGTTCAGCCGCGGTGAGCCCATCTCGGTGGTGCCCTACCCGGCTGCTAGCTGCTCAACCCCGCAAGTGACCCTGAGGCGGGCCATCGGTCGCATCGGCGAACAGCGCTACAACCTGATTTTTAACAACTGTGAGCACTTTGCCCACTGGTGCAAGACCGGCCGCCACCGCAGCGCCCAGGTGGAGGGTTGGCTAGAGGCCAGCCAGCGCGGACCGAGGGCGATGGTTTCCGCCCTGCTCGATCAAGCCGGCATCGCCAATCCGCGCCAGGGGGCTGCCGCCCTGCTGGGCTCCATCAAGCAATTGCTGGCCTCCCAGCTCTCCGAGGGCCAGCTGGAGCGGGGCCGGGGGTGGGCCCTCCAGTATCTGGAGCAGCTCAATGGGCTGAGACGCCAACTGCAGGAAGGGCTGGAGAGCGAACTGAGCAAGGCCGAGGCCCGCTGGGGGGAGCCGGTTGATGGCGATAGCCAGTTCGTGGCCCTGCGCCGGGCGGCCCAGCGCCTCGCCGATCAATTGACGGAGGTGGAGGAGCTGGAGTCGCGGTTGGAGAAGCTGCTCGGCCCGGGCCAGCGGCAGGAGCATTAGCCTCAAGTTCGCCTGCCCGAGACGGCCAATTCAGGGTGCCGGCTGAGCCCGCTGCCGCATGAGACCTACGGCCTACCAGCCGCTGCACCACAAGTACAGGCCCCAGCGCCTCGATCAGCTGGTGGGGCAGGAGGCGATTGCGGCCACCCTCGGCCAGGCCCTGCGCAGCGGTCGGATTGCGCCGGCTTATTTGTTTAGCGGCCCCCGCGGCACCGGCAAAACCTCCAGCGCCCGCATCCTGGCCCGCTCGCTCAACTGCCTGGCCAGCGAAGGGCCCACCCCAGAGCCCTGCGGCGTCTGTGATCTCTGCCGCGCCATCGCTTCTGGCACGGCCCTAGATGTGATCGAGATCGACGCCGCCTCCAACACCGGCGTTGACAACATCCGCGAGCTGATCGAGCGCTCCCGCTTTGCGCCGGTGCAGGCCCGCTGGAAGGTGTATGTGGTGGACGAGTGCCACATGCTCTCCACGGCGGCCTTCAACGCCCTGCTCAAAACCTTGGAGGAGCCGCCGCCACGGGTGGTGTTCGTGCTGGCCACCACCGACCCGCAACGGGTGCTGGCCACGATTTTGAGCCGCTGTCAGCGCTTCGATTTCCGCCGCATCCCCCTGGCGGCCCTCGAACAACACCTCACCTGGATCGCCGATCAGGAGCAGATCGGCATCACCCTAGAGGCGCTGCACGTGGTGGCCCAACGGGCCCAGGGGGGGCTGCGTGATGCCGAGAGCCTGCTGGATCAACTCAGCCTGCTGCCGCCCCCGGTGGAGGCGGAAGCTGTGTGGGATCTGCTCGGGGCGGTGCCGGAGCAGGAATTGCTGGCTTTGGCCGCTGCCCTGGCGGCCCAGCAGCCCCTGGAGCTGTTGGAATCCTGCCGCACCCTGCTGGAAAGGGGCCGCGAACCAACGGCGGTGCTGCAGGGATTGGCGGGTCTGCTGCGGGATCTGGTGCTGGCCGGCGTGGCGCCGGATCGGCTGGAGCTCAGTGGTTTTTCGCCCCAGTTCCGCGGCCAGCTGCCGGAGTTGGCCCAGCGCATCGGCACCCCCCAGCTGCTGCGCTGGCAGGCCCAGCTCAAGGGCAGCGAACAGCAGCTGCGCCAGAGCATCAATCCCCGCCTCTGGCTGGAGGTGCTGCTGCTGGGGCTGCTGGCCGAACCGCCGCGGCAAGCCGCACCGGTGGCGGCACCGGTTGCGGTGGCAGCGCCTGTGTCAGCCCCTACCAAGGCCCAGGCCGCAGCCCCGGTGCCCTTTGCCACTGCCTCTGCCGGCCCCCCCCCTGCCGTTGCTCATGCCGCATCTTCTGCGGTCTCTCCCGCCGCAGCGGTGGCCCTGCCTCGATTGGCGCCAGTGGCCGCGGCTCGCCCGGCGCCGGTCGGGGCCCCTGGCGAGCGCTCCCTGCCGGAGTTGTGGCAGCAGATTCTGGCTGGCCTGGAGTTGCCTTCCACGCGAATGCTGCTATCCCAGCAGGCCCAATTGGTGCGGTTAGACGACCAGCGCGCCGTGGTGCGGGTGGCCGGCAATTGGATGGCCATGGTGCAGAGCCGCCTGCCGCTGCTGCAGAACGCCATGGCCAGGGCCTTCGGCGGCCAGCGTCAACTGGTGCTGGAGGGCGGTGAGGGCCTGGCCAGTCACCGAGCCCCCGTGGCCGCGCCGCCCAGCCATGCCGGCTCATTTAGTAGTGCTGGGTTATCTAGTAATGCTGGGTTAACTAGCAATGCTGGTTTGCCTGGCAATGCTCTGGTGAATAGCCCTGCAGGTGCTGCAGGCAATGCAGGTAACGCAGTGGCTCCAGCTATTGCGGTGGCTCCAGCTAATGCAGGCGCTCCAGGCAATGCAGTTTCCCCCGTAAACGCGGTGGCTCCAGCTATATCAGTTGCCTCTGGCACTGCTGGGCAGCCCGGTGCTGCGGCAGCTGATTCCGCTCCTGGCGGCAGGGCGGGTGCTTACCAGGCCAGCCCTGCGCAGGTGCCGCTCCAGTCGCCTCCCCTGTCAAGTTCAGCCGCTGCTTTACACCAAGTTGCGTCGGAAGCACGAGTGCCGGCTCCTGTTGCTTCTGCGCCTGCAGGGTTGGCGATGGCGGAGCCGGTGTCGGTGCCAGCCGCTAGCCCGCAGACACCAGTTCTGGCTGGGGTTGGTCGTCCGGAGGCGATCCAGGAGAAGGCCCAGCGGCTGGCGGAATTTTTTAATGGTGAAGTGATTAGCCTTGATGATCCGATCGATGGCAGCTTGGCGGCCCCCATCGCCCCTGCCGCCGATGACTTTGATAGCGGCAGCATTGCGGAGTTGGAGGATGATGGCTAGGGGGGCTCACTCCAGCAATGGAAGGCGACAGGGGCAAGTCAAGCCGCCATCTCCCACGCTCTTCGGCATACCTTCCCAGTGCACCCGCTGGAGCGCTAAGAAATATCAGAATTATCCAGGATTTGCTTGGGCAAAGTGATATACAGGCCGCAGTGATCTATGCCCATGGGCTAAGAAAGCTCTGAAAAATCCGAGCCGCTAACCATGGAGCCCTGATGCCGTAAGGGCTCTTGGCTGACTGTCTCACCGAAATCGCGGTTTTCCAGAGTCCCCCCAATTCGTGGTCTGTATGGCGACGCCAGCCCCGGCGTCTTTCTATAACAGGCGCAACACAATTTCAGCCGCAGCCAAACTCGAACAACCCCGAGCTTGCCGCCGCGTAGCCCAGAAACTACACTGGCTCCATGCGGGTCTTCAGGACGGATGAGTACAGCACCTGGATCGACAACCTCAAGGATCGGACTGGGAGAGCTCGAATACTCATGCGTGTCGACCGACTCATCCATGGACATTCGGGTTCCCGCCGAAATCTCAAGAAGATAGCAAATCCTCGCAGTCCCACGATGTAACCAGGGCTCTTGAGCTTAACCGCTTATTCGGAGATCAATTGCAATGACACAGCTGTACCCCCCGGCCTCCCGTGACTCAGCAAAGTTGACGCCTTACGATGTGGCGGAGCACCTCCGCACAAAGGAGGAGATGGCCGCTTATTTGGATGTCTGGCTTGAAGAGTATCCCGACGATGTATCCGGGATTGCCAGGGCTATTGGTGATCTGGCACGCGCCAGAGGTATGACTCAGGTGGCAAAGGATGCTGGCCTGAGCCGTGAGAGCTTATACCGTGCACTGAGCATTGATGGGAACCCAAGCCTGGCTACTATCCTGAAAGTTCTGCAAGCTCTCGGCCTCAGGTTGACCGTGAAGGTTGCAGGTAGCGACGGCTAACACAGCCATTCACCTGATCCGTCTCCGCAAACGCCCTGAATTCGAAAAGGTGCTTTT
>CANHSW010000027.1 GCA_947463165.1 Cyanobacteriota bacterium | reverse complement strand
GGCGACACCGACAGGTAGAAGGTGCGGTTGCCCCTGGTGGCGCATTGTCGGTCGATGCTCTCCAGCCGTTGGCCCAGCTGCACGATGGTGGCGGGATCGGAGAGGTCGGCCGGCTCATAGAAGAGGCTGCTGGCAAAGCGCTCCCAAGCGGTGGGATGCTCACCGATCACAGAGGCCATCGCCGCAGCCATACGGGAGCGAAACTCCTCGTCACTCCAGGGCCTGCGGGCGCAGCCGACCACGGCAAATTCACTGGGCAACCGCCGCTGCCGGAACAGCTCAAACAGGGCCGGGATCAGCTTGCGATGGGTGAGATCACCACTGGCGCCAAAGATCACCAGACACTGGGGCGGAATCACCCGCTCCTGCCGCAGCCCCACACGCAGGGGATTGGTGAGCACGCTGGCCATCGAGTGCCTTAACTGGATACCCCAGGTTTAATGGCCCAGACAGGCCCATCCTGGGATTCTTGAATGTTTTGGGCCTCCCTGTGTGTGAACCCATAAAAAAAGCCCGCCATCAGGCGGGCTGTATCGGTCTTGAGGCGATTGAAAGCAGCGGTCGGTTAATGCCGACTGCAACTCAATAGGTTTCCACGTGCCAGCGCTCGGCCTTCTTGAGCTGGGGCCGCATGGTGCTCCAATCGAGGCCCTTGGCGGCGGCAGCGGTGGTCATGGCCTCGTCGATGCCGGGCTCCATACCCTTGAGACCGCAGATATAAACGTGGGTCTTGGGATCTTCGATCATGGCGAAAATCTCATCGGCATGTTCCAGCACCCGATCCTGGATATACATGCGACCGCCGTCGCGGTTCTGCTGTTCGCGGCTGATGGCGGTGGTGTAGCGGAAGTTATCGGGGAACTCAGCCAGGTAGCGGTTGAGGTCGTCGTCGTAGAGCAGATTCGGCGTCTTGGGGGCACCCATGAACAGCCAGGCCTTGCCGCGGAACTGGTATTCGGGGTTCTTGGCCCGCTCGCCGGGCTCGAACATGCGGCGCAGGTAAGTGCGCATCGGCGCAATGCCGGTGCCGGTGGCCAGCATGATCACATTGGCCTCTTCGTCGGCGGGCAGCAGCATTTCCTTGCCCACCGGACCGGTGATCTTCACCTGGGCACCGGGCTCGATATCGCAGAGGAAGCTGGAGCAGACACCGTTGATCACCTCGCCGTCCTTCTCGTACTGCAGCTGGCGTACGCAAAGGGACACGGTGTGGCCCTCCAGGTTGTCGCCGTGGCGGCTGCTGGCGATCGAATAGAGGCGCAGCTTGTGGGGCTTGCCATTGGCATCGACCCCGTCGGGGATGATGCCGATCGACTGGCCCTCCACGTAGCGCAGCTGGGGATCGCCGCCACTGAGATCGAAGGTGATGTGGTTGACGCGCCCGATGGCGCCTTCACCCACCAGGCTGTAGTTGTCGATGACAGAGCCGATGAAGGGGGCCTTCGGCTTGTAGAGATTGACCGGGACGTCGGCGTGGGACACGGTAGGGGCAGCTGGGGGATTGGGGGCGGCAGCGACCTCAGAGGGGGCAGGGGCAGAGGGGGCGGCTGGAGCGGTGGTTTCGGGGGCCAAACCATCGGCCGCGCCGGCGCCGTCAGCGGCGATTACGGCCTTGATCCGCCCGCCCTGGCGGGCGATCGTGCCCACCAGGGACTGGAGCAGGGCAAAGGGCACTGTGAGCCGCCGTTCGGCACGACGCTGGGAACCGACGCCAAGGCACTCCACCACCACGGTGAACATGCGGGCATCGGACTGGGTTGCACGGCCTGTGGACACCCGCATGCAGACACCGCCTGGTAAAAGCTGGCCGATCATAGGGAACGCTTACCAGCCACCTTTTCCACTCCAGCGCGGTTAGGTTTGTGCCCCAGCACACACAGCTGCCGTTCCTTGGCCCAGCTCCTCGCCCGGCCTGCAGACATGCCGATCGACACTGGCATCAGCTGCAGCCTCGACACCATCCACCAGGAGATGGAGCGGCTGCCCCAGGGCACTCGCCGGCTGGCGGTGCAGTTGCGACTCAACCTGGATCCAGAATGGCTCTGGGCCGTACTCACCGATTACGAAAATCTCAGTCGCTTCATCCCCAACCTGGCCAGCTCCCGCCAGCTCTGGCGTCGGGGTCGCAAGGTGGGCCTGGAGCAGGTGGGCACCCAGCAGGTATGTGGGCTGCGCTTCTCGGCCAAGGTGGAGATCGAACTGGAGGAAGACCCAGCCAGCTGCCAACTTTCTTTCCAAATGACCAAGGGCGATTTCCGCCGTTTCGAGGGCAGGTGGTGCATCCATCGCCATCAAGAACACACCGCCTTGGTCTATGAGCTGGTGGTGCAGGGCAAGCCGGGCATGCCAATCGCACTAATCGAGCAAAGGCTCAAGGACGACCTGGCCAGCAACCTGCGGGGCGTGCAGCAGGAGGCCCTGAGGCGGGCGGGGCTGAGCTGAAAAAATTGCGGCCGGCCCATGGCAATAGCCGCCAACAACAGAATCCATTACCCAAGCGAATGCCCTTAAATAAATTAGCTCAAAAAGTCAAGAGAACACCCATAGAGCCTCTGCTAACGCAAAGTCGCTTAGCCGCTTAAGACCCAAAGCAGAGACGCGACTAATGAGGGCCCTGATTATCGCAAAGTTTTTTAGTCGTAATGCTCGCACAACTCACCGCCCTCCAAGTTCCGCCCATATCAGTCTATCAATTACAAGCCGTCCCTAGATTATAGCAATCTAAATCACAATTAATTCTCATATTAGAGTAACTCGAAAAATCTAAAGTTACGACTTGTCATAACGCAATAGGGATTGCACCGCCAGGGAAACCCTGAAAACCATCGCCAAGCCAGCGAGATCTCCTGGGTGACAATCGATCCCAGTCGATCCCAGGGGCGAAAGCCGGCCAATTAGCGGCTATCCATAGCCTCCCCAGGCCTACCCCTATGGCACCCGCAGCGAATTACCAATATTCAGGTCAAAAAAAGAGCCCTAAATGGGCTCAATAAATAGATTATTTAATACCCCCAAGGGGATTCGAACCCCTGTCGCCTCCGTGAAAGGGAGGTGTCCTAGGCCTCTAGACGATGGGGGCGAGGCCACAGCGCAGCTCACTCACAGATGTGAATTCGTTGGAATTCCGTCTGGAGAGCAGGTCGAAAACAACCCAGAGCGCCGATGTATTGGAAGTTACGGGTCCACGGTGCCCTTCGTCAAGGACAGGTCAGCTCTGGCCGCTCCAGACCGGCACTGTGAAATGAAAACAGGCCCCCTCGCCCGGCTCCGACACCACCCAGATGCGCCCCTCGTGCACCTCGGTGATCCGCCGACAGACCGACAGGCCGACCCCATAACCGGAGGTGCCAGCGGAGGTCTGGGGCAGCCGCACCCGATCCAGGAAGATCCGCTGCTGCTCTTCGCTGGGGATGCCCGGGCCGCTGTCACAGACGCTGACCTGCACCCACTGGCTGGTGCGATGCATCAGCGAAAGGCAGACCTGGCCGCCATCGGGGGTGTATTTGAAAGCGTTCTCCAGCAGGTTGAGCAGCACCTGGCGCATGCGCCTTTGGTCGGCATGGACGTCAGGCAGGTCCTTGGGGATGTCGGTGACCAGTTCCAGGTCGCGGCCGATCCACAACTTCTCCAGCTCCAGGATCGCCTCGGCCGCCACGCTGCCCAGGGCCAGGCGCTGGGGATTGAACAGGGCCTCCCAGCGGGTGGTGCCCACCTCCAGCAGATCTTCCGAGAGCGCCTGGATGTCATCGAGGCGGCGGCGGATCACATCCAGCAACCAGCCGGAGTCGATCTGACCCAGGTCATGGCTCTGGAGCGCCAACTTGGCGGCGGTGAGCGGCGTGCGCAGCTCGTGGGCCACCATGCGCAGCAGCCGCTCCTGCACATCCAGCCGCTCGATCAGGGTCTCGTTCTCCTGGCGCAGCACCAACAGCTGGTCCTCCAGCTGCAGCTCCCTCTGGCTGCGGCTGCCATCCAATTCCGCCGGCGGCAGGCTCCTGCCCAGGCTGGAGACCACCTCAAACTGCTGCCAACGGGGCAGGCAGGCGCGCAGCTGCACGCTGATCGTGTTGCCGGCCAACACCTGGCGGGGCTGGGGTTCGAGCTTCACCAGGGCCGGGGTAGCCACCAGGCGATGCAGTTCCAGCAGTTCGGGCTGGAGCGCTGGATCGGCAATCTCGAGCCGCACCTCGAAACCGCATTCCTCGCCGTTCAGGTAATGGAGCAGGGCGCGCAGATCCGGGCTGGCCAGATGAAACCGGTCAGCCACCAACAGCAGCTGGAGCTGCGGACGCACGGGATCAGCAGGACTCCCGGCAACGACGGCTGGTGTATTTGGCCCGTTCACATCCAACAAGCTAAGGGGAGGCAGATTCACGCCCCATCGCCCCCAATCCAGCCGCCGCTAAGCATCCAGGCATTACCAGCAACCCAGACTCTGCCCTGAATCCAGACTTCTGCCTGCATCACAAGCCACTGCTGCCGCCGCCCATCAGCGGCGCCCTTTGCCAGCCGCGATCTGCACCAGCTGCGATCTGGACCATCTGCGATCTGGGCCAGCCGCGATCAAGACAATGCAGCAGCATGGCTAGCAACCAGCCACCAGCCGTCTTGTCCGCCTTGATTCGCCGTTGCCGCCAGCTCTGGTTGGTGGCGCTGCTGCTGCCGCTATTGCTTAACCCTTTACCAACCGCCGCAGCCCCCACCAATCCAGCCCCCACCAATCCAGCTCCAGCCAATGCCGGGCCCGGCGCCGCCACCCCGGCCAGCGATGCCGAGATGGGTCTCTACACCCGCATCGCCGCGGTGAATGTCTGCATCGCCCGCTCTGCCGGCATCGATTTCGACAAGGCCGTGGGCATTGCCGGCGAAACGATCGCCCAACTAATCCATGGCCAACATGACAGTGCCATCGCCCAGATAGGTGCCAAGCCCCTCAGCGATGCCGAGCTGCGCAAGGGGGCGATCAACTCCGCGGTGCTCGGCGCCGCCGAGATCTGTCCCAAGCAGGTGCCCGCCGAAGTGATGAAGCGGGTGCAAGAAGCCCTGAAGCAGGCCAACTCTGAATCTGGCCCTGGAGCTGGGGCTAAATCAGGCTCTGCAACTGGCCCTGGGGCTGGAGCTGCAGCTGGCCCTGGGGCCGCCGCGGCCAGCAAGTCGGTCCAACCCATATCCCGCTGATTCAGCCATGGCCACCGTGCACCTAGCCGATTACCGTCCAGCGCCCCAACTGCTGGAGCGCACCGACCTCAGCGTGGCGCTGCATGCCGACCACGCCCTGGTGGACGCCCGCTTGGCCTTCCGGCCCAACCCGGCCAGCCAGCCCGGTCCCCTGCTGCTCCAAGGGGTGGGTCTGCAGCTATTGGAGCTGCGGCTGAATGGCCAGCCCCTGGCCCCCGGGGCCTATCAGCTCAACGATGGGCAGCTGCTGATCCCGGAGCCTCCGGCGGAGCCCTTTGTGCTGTCCAGCCGGGTGCGCATCCACCCCCACAGCAACTCCAGCCTGGAAGGGCTGTACGTGAGCGGTGGCATGTTCACCACCCAGTGCGAGGCGGAGGGTTTTCGGCGGATCACCTTCCACCCCGATCGTCCCGATCTACTCAGCCGCTTTCAAGTGCGCATTGAGGCCTCCAAGGAGAGCGCTCCGGTGCTGCTCTCCAATGGCAATTGCCTGGAGACCGGCGAGCTACCCGCCGATCCGGTGAGCGGCGAGGCCCGCCACTACGCGATCTGGGACGACCCCTACGCCAAACCCTCCTACTTATTTGCCCTGGTGGCGGGTCGGCTGGAGGAGGTGCGGGACAGCTTCACCACCGCCAGTGGGCGCCAGGTGAGCCTGCGGCTGCATGTGGAGCCGGGCGATGGGGCCTATACCGCCCATGCCATGGCCTCCCTGAAGCGGTCGATGGCCTGGGACGAGCAGCGCTATGGGCTCGAATACGACCTCGATGAATTCAACATCGTGGCGGTGCGCCATTTCAACATGGGCGCCATGGAAAACAAGAGCCTCAATATCTTCAATTCCAAACTAGTGCTCGCCGATGCCGAAACCGCCACCGATGACGAGCTGGAACGGATCGAGAGCGTCATCGCCCACGAGTATTTTCACAACTGGACCGGTAACCGGATCACCTGCCGCGACTGGTTTCAGCTATCGCTAAAGGAGGGGCTGACCGTATTTCGCGACCAGAGCTTCACGGCGGACCTGCATGGTGATGCGCTAAATCGCATCGAAAATGTATCGATGCTGCGCAATACCCAGTTTCGAGAGGACGCTGGTCCCACGGCCCATCCCGTGCAACCAGAGGCCTATCAGGCGATCGATAATTTTTATACCACCACGATTTACGAAAAGGGCGCGGAGGTGATTCGCTGCCTGCACAGCCTGCTGGGGGAAGCCACCTTCATGCAGGGGATGGCGCTTTACGTGCAGCGCCACGACGGCAGTGCCGCCACCTGCAACGACTTTGTGCAGGCCATGGAGGATGCCGCCGTCAGCGCCTGGGCCGCCAATCCCCAGCTACCGCGCTTTGATTTCCAGCAGTTCCGCCGCTGGTACAGCCAGGCCGGCACCCCTGTTCTGCAGATCCATCGCCACTGGGACGGCCAAACCGGGGAGTTGGAGCTGCTGATTAGCCAGTACACCCCCGCCACCCCTAGCCAACCCCATAAGCAGCCCCTGGTGATTCCCCTGGCCCTGGGGCTGGTGGACCAGGCCGGCCAGCCCCTGCCGGTTCAACTGGCCAGCGAAACCGCCGACCAGGCCCAGGCCGCCGCCATGGCCCCCAGCTGGGGCCGCCACAGCCGGCTGCTGGTGATCGATCAGGCCGAACAGCGGCTGCGGCTGGTGGGCTTACCGGTGCAGTCTCATCCACCGGCCCTGTCGCTGCTGCGGCGCTTCTCAGCGCCAGTGAAGCTGGAGATCGGCCGGCCCACCGCCGAGCTGGTGCACCTGCTGGCCCACGACAGCGACCCCTTCTCCCGCTGGGATGCCGGACAAATTCTGCTGCGCCAGGCGGTGTTGGCCCGGGCCGCCGGCAGCCCCGATCCGCTGCTGGAGGAGGAGTTGATCGATGCCTTTGGCCGCATCTTGGCCGACCCCAGCCTGTCGCAAGCCAGCAGGAGTTTGCTGCTGGCCCTGCCCGGCATGCCGGAACTGGAGGATGCGGCCACGGCCATGGCGATGGAACCCGATCCACCGGCCCTGTTTGCCGCCCTGCTGGCCCTGCAGCGCCTGTTCGGCGAGTCGCTGGCGGGGCCGATCAACGCAGCCCTGGCCAGCTGCAGCCCCCAATGGCCCCTGGCCTGGCCGGCGGGCAGTGGCGATCGCAGGCTCACCGCCAGCCTGTGGAGTTGGCGCGCCGCCGCCGGGGATGGCGAGGTGATCGCCGCCGCTGGCCAGGCGGTGGCCGGGCCCTCGATGTCGCTGGCCCGAGCCGGCCTGCGGGCCCTGCAGTGCCACCAAATCCCCGAGCGACAGGCGGCGATCGACTGCTTCTACAGCCGCTGGCAGGAGCGCCCGGTGATCCTCGATGCCTGGTTCTCCCTGGAGGCGGCGGCACCCTTCGCGGACGGCCTGGAGCGGGTGCGGCGCCTGCTGACCCACCCCCGCTTCGATCCAGCGGCACCCAATTCCGTGCGGGCCGTGCTGGGGGGCCTGGCCGCCAATGCCCCGGTGTTCCATGCCGCCGACGGCAGTGGCTACGCCTTTATGGCTGATCAAATCCGCAGCCTGGATCAACGCAATCCAATCACCGCTTCGCGGATGGCCAAGGTGTTCAGCCGCTGGCGCAGCTATGGCCCCAGCCGCCAGCAGCTGATGCGTTCGGCGCTGCAACAGCTGCGGGCCGGCGAGCTGTCCACCAATAGCCGCGAGGTGGTGGACCAGTGCCTGGGAGACCGTTAACTCTTCCAGAACAGTCAACTCGGCTGGAATAAATCACGGAAGCCGCTGCGTCTTAATTCACCGGCTTCTGGTCCGGCATGAACGCCCCAGAGGCCTTCCCAATAGAAATAGATCACCCCATGGCCCGATTGCAGGGCCAGTCGGGTCTTTCCGGCAACGGTGGCCATCGACGTGGCGCGGCCACCAAAGCCAGCCAATATGCCGATGTCCACCGGCAGCCCCCATTGCTTGGCCTTGAGCAGGGCCGGCTGTTGCAGATCGCGGGCAAAACCCGCCACTGAATAGGCATAGTTCTGCACCACCAACTCATCCACCAAGCCGCCAAGGGACCACAGCTCCCAATCCTGGAGCCAGGTGTTGTAAGCGAAGCGAAATGGCCCCGGCGAGAGGCTGATCACTCGCCGGCGGGAGAGGCTCTGCCCCTGGCCATCCAATTGCTGCAGCCGCTGGCGCAGCTCCCGCAGCAGGCTCGTGAGCTGCTGCCGCCGCCAGCGCATCCAGAAACGATCGGTGATATTGGCCGGCGGTTCACTACCGGTTTCACTGCGATAGAGGGCGCGGGTGTAGGGGTCATAGCCCAGTTCTACGGGCCAGGCGAAGTGATCATCTAGCTGAATGCCGTCGACGGAGCAGCGCTGCACTATCTCGGCGATCAGGCTGATAAAGCGACGCCGCACCTCGGGATGGGCGGGATTGAGCCACACCATCGGCTTGCCGTGCATGGTCATGGTGCTGCTGCCATCCAGGCGTTGCTGCAGCCACTCGGGATGACGCTGCACCACCTCGGCATCGGCCGGTTCCATCAGCCCATACTCAAACCAGGGAATTACCTGCAGGCCGCGGCGGTGGGCTGCGCTGGTGAACCGGCAGATCGGATCGAGATTGGGGTTTACCCGTTGCAGCTCCAGCTCCATCGGCGCATAGCTGGAGCGATGAAAAGTGGTGCCGCGACTCCACACATTGGGGTAAAGAGTATTGAAACCGGCTTCCGCCAGTTCGGCCACTGCCCGCTCAATCCTGTCCCGGTCGTAATAGAGGGGGCTGGGACTATTGGTGAGCCAAACACCTAACCGTCGCTGGCCTGGCCCCGCCTGCGGCAAGCCAACCTGCTGGGGCTGGAGAACCGATCGGGAAGCCTGGGGTAGCGCCGTCTGGGGAAAATTTGTTTGGGGTAAGGCTATTTGGGGTAGGGGCGGCAACTGCGGCAGGGCCAATGGCAGCTGGGGCAGCGGCGGCACCTGGGCCAGGGGCTCAGCCTGGGCAGCTGGAGCCAGTGCCAAGCCAGCCAGGGGCATGCTGGCCAAAGGCAAGCCAGCAAATGACACAGCCCCCAGGGGCAAAGCCACCACTAGCCTCCGCAACCAGCAGCGAAGCCGCCGCTGAAGAGCCTGCCGCTGAAAATCCCCGACTGAGCTACCCCGAGACTGGCCGGAGTGCCGGCAGCCGCGCCTCAGAGGGAGCCGCTGCAAAAACATAAATTTAGAAAAGTTGTATAGCAAGCGGTAGCTTTAAAGCTAAGGATAAAAAATGCGGGCAACGCTTGTCAGCGGAACATCGAGCTCACCGAGCTCTCCTGGTGAATCCGCCAGATCGCTTCTCCCAGCATATTGGCCACAGAAAGCACCTTCAGCTGGGGGAAATGGAATTGCTGCTGCAGGGGAATGCTGTTGGTGACCACCACCTCTTCAAACAAGCCCGGCTGGGAGAGGCGTTCAATCGCCGGCGGTGAAAACACCGCATGGGTGGCGCAGCAAAAGATCTTGGCCGCACCGGTGCGCTGCAACAGCTTGGCGCCTTGGGAAATAGTACCGCCGGTGTCAATCATGTCATCGATGAGGATGGCGGTTTTGCCGACAACATCGCCGATCACAGTTAAACTTTCCGCCACGTTGTGAGCCGAGCGGCGCTTATCGATGATTGCCAGGGGGGCATCATTCATCTGCTTGGCAAAGGCCCGAGCCCGGGCCACACCACCCACATCCGGGGACACCACCACCACCTCCCCCTGGGCGCGAGAGCGCAGATAATCCACCAGCACAGGCGAACCAAAGATATGGTCACATGGAATATCGAAATACCCCTGGATCTGAGAGGAATGAAGATCCATTGCCAGCACCCGATCCACCCCGGATTTCGTGAGCAGATTTGCCACTAATTTGGCGGTAATCGACTCCCTACCTGCGGTTTTACGGTCGGCGCGGGCATAGCCGTAATAAGGGATCACCGCCGTTACTTGACGGCAGCTGGCCCGCTTGCAGGCATCCACCATGATCAGCAACTCCATCAGGTGATCGTTCACCGGAGCGCAGGTGGGCTGGATTAGAAATACATCGCAGCCCCGGATAGATTCTTGAATTTGTATATAGAGCTCGCCATCGGCGAAGCGTTTGATCACCCTGGGGCCATCCGGCACCCCCAGATAGGCTCCAATTTCACTGGCTAGGTCTGGGTTGGAGGTGCCACTGAACAGCCGCAGCCGCCGCGTGTCATGGCTGGCCTGCAGGCCGTTGCTCTCGTTCGCCACCCGATCAGCGGTCATGAAACTGGTCACGGCAGGCCCGGCTGCGACGGCTGAATACCGATCGTAGAAGCGTGCCGGCCTAGACATTGCCGATCCCATGACCTCAGCCTGCCTTTTCCGACCCGGCCCGATCCTGCTGGCCGCCACCGGCACCCGGATGGCGGTCACCGGGCTGCTGGCCGAGGCGGCCCCGCCATTGGCCGCAGCACTTGGCCTGCCCCTGGCGAGCTGGGAGGCGGAGGCGGATGGAGCGGATATGGCCCTGGCGGCCCTGGCGGCCCCAAACGCCTACCCCCAAGCCTGCCTTGTTTGCCTGGGCTGGGATCCAGGCCTGCTACCACCGGACGGTCGCCCCTGGGCGGAAGCCCTGGGGGCCTGGCGCCAGCCGGTATTGCTGCTGATCAGCGCCGAGCAACTGGCCACCGGCGTTGCCTGCGCCACCACAGCCCTGCTGCAGGCCAGGGGCGTGCCGCTGGCGGGCCTGGTCCAGTGGGGTGAGCCCTGGCAAGCGCAGCAGCGCCGCCGCGATGGCCTGCCCTGGCTCGGGGGCCTGGCTGGCGCTGGGGTGGCGGCGGGCTGCGACCTGGCGGCGGCTCTGAGCCTGCGCCTGGCCCATCTGAGCAGCCTTTGAAGCGGTTAAGTGAAGCGGCCTGAGTGCAGCAGCCAGGCCCCCTAGGGCCGCTGGGAAGCTGCTCCGGCCGGCGGCCAGAGGGGCGGTTGGGCGCCGCTGGCCAACTGGCGCAGGCCGCCATGGCTCGGCTTGGCCGGAGCGAGCGGCAGGGTGCTGTAGGTGAGCGCATCCACCCGGCTCAAGCTGGCCGCCAGCAGGCTGAGGGCTTCCGCCTCGCTCAAGTTGGTGGCCAACTCCGCCTGGAGCCCACCAACCAGACCGGGCAGGTTGAACAACTGGGCCGGCTGGGCCAGGCTGCGCAGCAGGGCGCGCAGGGTCTCCTGCTGGTTGACCAGGCGGCTTTCCACCGGCTGCTGGGGATCGCGGTAGCGCAGCAGCTGTTCCACCTGCTCACCCTTGAGGTACTGGAGGCCGGCCTGCAGGGAAATGCTGAGCTTTTGGCTGCGATCCCGATAGCGCATCGCCTGGGGCGGGTTCACCTCAATGCCGCCCAGGTCATCCACCAGGCGGCGCAGGGAGGAGCGGCTCAGCACCAGGTAGCGATCCGGTTCATGGGCCTGCAGCCCCAACAGTTCCCGCAGCGCCTCTGCCGTGAGCGCCACGCCCCCCTGCCGATACAAACTGCCGAGGGATTGGCTCTTGCTCTGGCCCGGCAGGTTCACCGCCAACTCGGGGGCAAGGCTGAGCAGCTGGGTGGGACCGTCCGGGTTTACGCGTACCAACAACAGGCTGTCGGCGTTGGCGAGGCCCGCCGGTGCGGCGCCATTTTGGCTAGCGCCCAGGCGATCTGCATCGCTGCCGATCACCAGCAAGGTGATCGCTCTGCTGGGCAAGGGGGCCAGATCGGCTGGGCTCTGCAGGGTTTTGCTGACCAGGGCTCGATCCGGCTTGGGCCAGAACTGGGCCAGCAGCGCCAACCCCACCAGCAGGCCAAAGGCCGCCGCCGACAGGCGCAGCACGGTTCGCCGGCGGCGGCTAGGCAGCAGCTGGGCCGGCGGCATAGGGCTAGCGGCGGATCGGGGCTGTCTGGCCATTCGGTTCCCCACTCTGGCCCAGCGCAATCGAGCCGGAGCAGCCAGGGGTGTGAAACGAAAGGTTCCCGCCAACCCGTAGTAGCGCCGCTTAGGTTGGGCGCCATGCCAACCGCCCTTCCCCACGAGCGCGCCAGGCCCCTGGCCAAGGGCAGCGTCTATCCCGCCAAAGACCTCTGCAGCCAGTGCGGTCTTTGCGACAGCCGCTGGGTGGCTTATGTGAAGCAGAGCTGCGCCTTTTTGAACCAGCGCTTCGAGGCGATGGAAGTGGCGGCCCACGGCCGCAGCCGCGACCTCGACCAGGAAGACGAGCTTTATTTCGGTGTGCAGCAGCGCATGCTCACCGGCCGCTTGCGCCAACCGATCGATGGCGCCCAGTGGACCGGCATCGTGAGCCGCATCGGCGTGCTCGCCCTGGAGCGGGGCCTGGTGGATGCGGTGCTCTGCGTGGGCCAAAGCCCCGACGATCGGTTTACGCCGGTGCCCCTGTTGGCCCGCACCCCCGAGCAGGTGCTGGCGGCGCGGGTGAACAAGCCCACCCTGTCACCCAATTTGGAGGTGCTGGAGCAGTTGCCCGGCAGCGGCATCCGCCGGCTGCTGGCCATCGGCGTGGGCTGTCAAATTCAGGCGCTGCGGGCGGTGCAGGCCAGCCTGCCCCTCGATGAGCTCTACGTGCTCGGGCTGCCCTGCGTAGACAACGTGAGCCGAGCAGGTCTGCAGACCTTTCTGGAAAGTGCCAGCCGCTCGCCGGCCACGGTGGTGCACTACGAGTTCATGCAGGACTTCCGCATTCACTTCCGCCATAGCGATGGCAGCAGCGAAACCCTGCCTTTCTTTGCGCTGGATACACCAAAACTAAAGGATGTGTTCGCCCCCAGCTGCCTGAGCTGTTTCGATTACACCAATGCCGGCGCCGATCTGGTGGTGGGTTACATGGGCGCCGCGTTCGGCAACCAATGGCTCACCGTGCGCAATGCCAGGGGCCAGCAATTGCTGGAGCTGGTGGAACCCGAACTGGAAACGGCCGAGGTAACCAGTGGCGGCGATCGTCGCGCCGCCGTGCAGCAGGGGATTGAGGCCTATGACAAGGCCCTGAAACTGCCCCTCTGGTTGGCCCAATTGGTGGGCTTTTTCGTTCAGCGCTTCGGGCCCAAGGGGCTTGAATATGGCCGCTTTTCGATCGATTCCCACTTCACCCGCAATGCCCTCTGGCTGCGGCGCCACCATCCTGAAAAGGCAGAGGCGCAGATCCCCGCCTTCGCCAAAAAAATCATCAGCCGCTATCGGCTGCCGGCGGAGTGAGTAACCACGGAGTGAGTAATTACGGAGTGAGAAACAAACGCCGTTGCGGAGTGCTGCTGCATCCCACCTCCCTGCCGGGGCCCGGCACCAGTGGTGGCTTTGGGGCCAGCGCCCTGGCCTGGATTGAGCTGCTGGGGCGCAGCGGCGTGGCGACCTGGCAGTTGCTGCCGCTGGCTCCCACCGACGGCACCGGCTCCCCCTACAGCTCCCCCAGCGGTTC
>CANHSW010000026.1 GCA_947463165.1 Cyanobacteriota bacterium | reverse complement strand
CTGGCGTTCAATTCGACGGGGCGATAGCGAGGCCTGCAGCAGTTCCAGCGACTGGCGCTGGGCTCGCTCGGCTCGGCGGCGGCTTTGGCGGGCCTGGCGGCGTGGCTGGAGCTCTAGGGCAGACGGCCGTGGAGATGGGGAGGCAACCAAGGCCGGGTCCTAACTTCATCGCGATTCAACCACTACATGCCCTGCTCAGCAAGGCAGCATCCGCAGGTCACCGGCTGAATGTTTTCGAGCGCACATCTACAGCAGCGCAACATCTGGAGCAGTTGAGCGGCCTCCACCAGCCTCCGCCCCTGGGCAGCTCAGGTGAGCAGGATCAAATTCAAGAAGGTGAGGCCATTCCAGAGGCCGTGCATCAGTACGCAGGGCCCCAGGCGGCCATGGCGCAGTCGCAGCCAGCCCAGGGCCAAACCAAGCAGGGTTAAGGGGGTGAGCTCCCCGAGGCTCAGGTGGGCCAGGCCAAATACCAGGGCGCTCAGGCCCACCCCTGCCGCCGCCCCCCAGTGGCGGGTCAACACCGGCAACAGCACGCCGCGAAACAGGGTTTCTTCAAACAGGGGCGCCACCACCACGGCGGTGATCGCCAGGCAGGCCAGGGCCAGGGGATCGCCGGTGGTGAGCACCAGTTCCAACAGCGGATTGCTGCCGCTGGGCTGACTCCACAGGCGCTCGATCAGCCAGCCCGCCAGGGCCACCAGCGGCAGCACCATCAGCACGTGGGCCAGGCCCAGGCCCAGGGCCGAGCCCCCGGGTCGCCAGCGCCACTGCAGCCAGCCCCCCTGGGGCGCCGGTACCAGGGGTCTCAGCTGCAGCGCCAGGATCGTCAGCGGTGCCACCATCACCCCCATGTAAAGAAGCAGCACCTGCAATCCCTGTTGCAGGGCGGGGCGCTCGGCCAGGGGCATCAACAACCCCTGCACGATCGGCATCAAAAGCAGCGGCGCCACCAGTTCCCCCAGCACCACGAAGCCGC
The DNA here is from genome assembly GCA_947463165.1 of Cyanobacteriota bacterium. Taxonomy (GTDB): domain Bacteria; phylum Cyanobacteriota; class Cyanobacteriia; order PCC-6307; family Cyanobiaceae; genus UBA5018. Next base: position 12,661 of record CANHSW010000026.1, on the reverse strand, counting down.
CGGCGATCAGCAGCGTCACGTCTTCCAGGGCCAGGGCGGGAGCGACCAGGGTCGCCAGCGGGCCGCCGCGGCGCCGCCACAGCCGCCAGCCCTCGCGTCCCAGCAGGCCCAGGCCGGCCAGCAGCAGCAGCACCGGCAAGCCGCTCACGGTGAGCCAGCGCAGCAGGGCCAGGCGCTCGACCGCCGGGTTTTTGCAAAGGGAGGCACCGCCCCCCAGCTGTTCACAGGCCAGCTGATGGGTTAGCGGCGCGAGCGACCAGGGCTCCAGCAGGGCCTTGATCGCTTGCTCGCTCTGGCTGGCTTCCCCGCTGGACTGGTAGATGCCGCTGGTAGGGGATTCGCCGCTGGCGGGGGATTGCTCGCTGGCCAGGGAGGTCAGCAGGGGGAGCTGGGCGGGCGTTACCTGCTGTTCGAGGTCTGCCAGGCGGCGGTTGGCGGTGAGGCGATCGCCGGCACGGGCATCCAGCAGGGCCAGTTCCAGTTTTTCGGCGGGCCGCGGCGTCGCGTCGGGCTGCTCGATTCGCTCGTTCAAACTCTTGCGCAGCTCCTCAAGCGGCCGCTGCTCCTCATCCAAGCCCTGGCGCAGGTAGGCCGGCAGCAGGGGTGCCACCTGGGCGCTCAGTTCCAGCTGGCGGATGCTGAGGATGCCGTTCACCGATGGCCTTTGCAGGCTCTGCTGCAGGCCGCTGAACCAGAGCAGGCCGCAGATCACCAGGCTGAGCAGGGCCAAAAGGCCCTTCCAGCGGCGCGGGGCTGCCGAACTAGATGGGCTCACGGGACGGCCCTCCGCGGCCATGCATCGGGCCCGATTCTCCCCTCCCATACGATTGCTGCCCAGACGCGCCAGGTCCGTGACCCTCCGGATTGTCTTGGTCCGCCACGGATTGAGTAGCTACAACCTGGAACACCGCATCCAGGGGCGGGATGATCTCTCCTCGCTCACCCCCGAGGGCGTGGACCAGGCCCGCAGTGTTGGCGCGGCCCTGGCCGAGCTCACCCTGCACAGCTTGTACAGCTCGCCTTTGGCTCGCGCCAGGGACACCGCCGCCAATCTGTTGGAGGCCCAAGGGCAGGGCTTGGCGGCCCAGTTCGATGACGACCTGCTCGAAATTGACCTGGCTCCCTGGAGTGGATTGCGGCGCGAGGAATTGCGTCAGCGCTTTCCGGAGCAGGAACAGTGTTGGCGGGAAGCCCCCCATAGCCTCAGCCTGGAGCGTGCCGACGGCAGCAGCTACCTGCCCCTGGTGGAGCTGATGACCCAGGCGGCCCGCTTCCAGGAGCGCCTGCTGGCCGACCATGCCGATGCGCTCACTGGCCAGGGCTCCAATGGCGATAGCTCCAATGGCGATAGCTCAAGTGGTGATCGCACCGTGGTGGTGGTGGCCCACAACGCCATTTTGCGCTGTCTGCTGCTCTGCCTGCTGAACCTTCCAGTGCAGGGCTTTCGGCGGCTGCGCAAGGACAACGCGGCGGTGTCGGTGCTCAACCTCAGCCGCGCCGCCGATGGCCGGCTCGGCGTGCAGGTGGAATGCCTAAATGCGGTTCCCCATCAGCCGGATGAGCTGCCCTCGCGCGGCCGCGGCCCGCGCCTGGTGTTGGTTCGCCATGGTGAAACCGATTGGAACCGCCAGGGGCGCTTTCAGGGCCAGATCGATATTCCGCTCAATGCCAACGGCTGGGCTCAAGCCGAGGCGGCCGGCCGCTTCCTGGCTCCTGTTTGCTTCCAGCGGGCCTATACGAGTTCGATGGCCCGCCCGCGCCAAACCGCCGAGGCGATCCTGGCCAGCCACCCCGGCGTTCCCCTCACCAGCACCAGCGGTTTGGTGGAGATTGGCCATGGCCTCTGGGAGGGTCAGCTGGAGAGCGAGATCGCCGCTGGTTGGCCCCAGCTGCTGGCCGACTGGAAGAGCCAGCCGGAGAGCGTGCAGATGCCCGAGGGCGAAACGATTACGGCGGTATGGGAGCGCTCCTTGGCCTGCTGGCAGAAAATCGTTCGCGGCCTGGCGGACGATGAGACAGCCCTGGTGGTGGCTCATGATGCGGTTAATAAGACGATCCTCTGCGCCCTGCTGGGCCTCACCCCAGCGGATATCTGGACGATCAAACAGGGCAATGGCGGTGTGACTGTGATCGATTACCCCAATGGCTGGCAGGGCAATCCGGTGGTGGCCGCCTTGAATCACACCAACCATCTGGGTGGTGTGCTCGATCGAACGGCCGCTGGCGCCCTCTGAACCGGCCATGGCTTCCATCTGGCTGCAGCGGGTGGGGCTGCTCAGCCCCCACGGAGAAACGGCCGCCGGGGATGCTCTTTTAGCTGGTGACGGTGAGTTGATCGCCATCGGGGCGGCAGCGGCCGCCGCCGCCCGGGAGCTGGGCCTGCGGCCTGTAGATGCCGCCAATTGGTGGCTGGGGCCGGCCCTGGTGGATCCCCACAGCGTGCTGGAGGATCCCTGGGGCGGCCGGGCCGAGACGCTGGCCTCGCTGGCGGCCGCGGCCCTGGCCGGCGGCTACGGCAGCCTGGCCCTGCTGCCTTGGGCCGCCAGCTGGCGCGACCGCCCCGAGCGGCTGCAGTTGGTGGGGCCCGATCCGCTGCGTCTGTTGCTTTGGGGCAGCTTCAGCATCGATGGCGCCGACCAGCGGTTGGCCCCCCATGGCGACCAACTCGCCGCCGGCGCCCTCGGCTTGGCCGGCGGTGAGAACTGCCCGCCGCTGGCCCTGTTGGAGCGGGGCCTAAGCCTGGCGGAACAGGCCGAGGCGCCCCTGCTGCTGGCCCCCCGGGACGCCAGCATGGTGGGTGCTGGCTTCGTGCGGGAGGGGGTGGAAGCGCTGCGGGCCGGTTGGCCTATGGATCCCAGCCTCAGCGAACAGCTGCCGCTGCAGACGCTGCTCAGCTTGGCTGAGGCGCTGCAGGTGCCGGCCCTGAGGCTGATGAATATCTCAACAGCGGCGGGGGTGGAGTTGCTGCGCGGCTGGCGCGGCCAGCGACGGCCCCTGGCCAGTGTGTGTTGGTGGCATCTGCTGGCCGATGCCGCCCGCCTCGATCCCACGGCGGAGGGTTGGCGGTTGGTGCCCTCCCTGGGTACCCCCGGGGACCGGGAGGCCCTGATCGGTGCCCTGGCGGAGGGGTTGATCAGCGCTGTGGCGGTGAACCACCAGGCTCTCGATGCGGAGGAGCACCTGCTTCCCCTGGATCAGCGTCGCAGTGGTGTGGCCGGCCATGGCCTGGTACTACCGCTGCTCTGGCGGGAGTTGGTGGCAGAGCGCGGCTGGAGCCCGGCTCAACTCTGGCAGGTGCTTTGTTGGGGGCCGGCGCAGCTGTTGGCGATCGAGCCGCCGCTGTTGCGGCCCGGTACGCGGCACTGGCTGCTGTTTGACCCCCAGGCGGCAGCTGCTCCACCACCGGCCAAGGGTTCCCTGGCCGCCAACCGGCCGCTGCTGGAGCAGCTGCGGCCGGGCGTGCCTCTGAGCGGCGCCATTAGGGCCAGCGGACTGGTGCCGATTGAGGGCTGGGATTTATAGCTATTGTCTTTGAGATTATAGCTAGCTGCCAGTAAGGAGACTGGCCTGATTTTAGTTGTTTTTTTGGCTTGTAGTTCAGAGCTTGCCGATGTTATTGAAGGGGTAGAAGCGCCAAAAGGCTCGGCCGATGATCTCACTTTCTGGCAGGAAGGGGCCGCCGGGCCAGAATCTGCCGTCCCAGCTATTGGCTCGGTTATCGCCAAGCACCAGCACATGGCCGGCGGGCACCACCACGTTCAAGGTGCGGCAAGGCCCCATCCCCTGGGCATCGACGCTACAGGGATACTTCATATATGGCTCTTTTAATTTGCTGCCATTGATGCTTACCTGGCCGTATGGATTTACTGTTACCTGTTCGCCAGCCAGGCCAATGACCCGCTTGATGTAGGCGTCGCAGGCTGGATTGGCGATACCCGGCAGCGTATTGATCAGGGGCAGGTTTACCACCAGGCACTGCAAAGGGCTTACCGGGTGACCGGCCTTCAGCACCGGGTCGAAGTGTTGGGGGGCGTGGAAGACCACGATTTCGCCCCGCTTGGGCTGGCGACTGTGGTAGCTGAGTTTTTCCACCAGCAGCCGATCCTGGATTTGCAGCCCCGGCAGCATCGAGCCAGAGGGGATGTAGCGGGCCTCCACCACAAATTGGCGAATCCCGAGGGCCACCCCCAGGGTGAGCAGCACGCTGCGCCAAAACGCCCAGTGGCGCTCCTGGTGCTCGCTGCCAGCCTCCCCGCCAACCTCGCTGCCAGCCTCGCCGTCAGCATCACCGTTGTGTTGTTCGCCTGTTTCGGCCACCAACCACCTTTCCGCACCGGAAAGGGCAGATTAGGCAACGCCTTGACCTGCGCTGCGCGCTCCCCATGGCCCGTCCTCGCTGGATTCGGCAGCTCGTGACCCAGCCCGGTAGGTGGCAGCGCTACTGGGATCGCTCGGTGGCGCTCTGGGCCGCCCTCAACTTGGTGCTGGTGGCTTTTGATCTCAGCTACCTGCCCCTGCGCAGATTTTGGTTGCAGCGCAATCTCTGCCCCATCCCCTCCCTGCCGCTGGTGTTGCCTCTGGGTTGGTTGCCAGATGTCACCCCCTGGGTGGATCCGCTCAAGGGCATTGAGCCCCATCGCGAAACCCAGGCCTATTTGCAGGCCTTTGATCAGCTGGATCGGGCCATGGACCGCCGGCCTAGCAATTACGCAGGCGGCGTCACTGGCAGTGGTAATGGCGGCGTCAGTCCCGAGCAAAGGCAGCTGCTGGCGCGTCAGCTGGTCTTGACGGTGCAGATGATTGACACCAATCCCTTCCTGGCATCCGGTGGCACGGCCACGTTGGAGACGATCAAGGACAGGCTGCGTCATCGGGCCCAGCTGGATTCGGCCAAGGCCTCAACGGCGGTGTTACTGGATCCAGCTCGGCTGGCGCTGGTGGGCTGGAGTGGCGAGCGGCAGTTTTGGCGGCAGCAGGTGTTGCCCCTGGTGGCCACCAATTACTGGCGATCGATCGACGAAAATGGGCGACCCACAGACCACTTCTGGCGGCTGGATCTGCTGCTGTTCCAGAGTGTCTTTGCCGTCGATATTTTGCTGCGGCTACTGCGTTTGCGGCGACGCTTGCCGGGCTTGAGCTGGCGGGATGCCTGTTTGCGGCGCTGGATTGATTTGCCCCTGCTGCTGCCTTTCTGGCGCTGGTTGCGGCTATTGCCGGTGCTGGAGCGGCTGCAGGCGGCGGGGTTGGTGAATCTGGAGCCGTTGCGGGCGGTGGTAAGTCGCGCCGTGGTGGCTTTGCTGGCCCTGGAATTGTTCGAGGTGCTCGCCCTGCAGCTACTCGATGGAGGCCAATCTTTGATCCGCTCGGCCCGCTGGCCGGAGCGAATTCGGCGCCTGCGCAGCCACCAGAGTGTGGCCGCCAGTAAGGATGATCGCCAGCTTGCCGAATTGGTGCGCATCTGGGCGCCTTTGTTGCTGGCCCAGGTGGCGCCCAGGCTGGCTCCAGAAGCCCAAAACCTGTTGGTCTACGCCCTGCGCCAGAGCCTGGCTCGCAGCGTGGTGCCGCCGGCGCTGAGAGCTTTGCAGCCCCTGTTGCTGGTGGAGAACGGCTTCAGCCGCCAGTTGGCTACTGGCATGGTGGACACCTTGGTGGAGCTCAGTCGCAATGCCGGCCAGCAGCTTTCCCAACTGGATGACCAGCAATTGGCCCTGCTGCAGCGCTGCGTAGATCGCTTCTGGGAGGAACTGGCCGCGGCTCTTGAGCGGGGTCCTGTACTGCAGCGCTCCCAGGAGTTGCTTGTTGCCATGCTGGAAGAACTGAAAACTTCCTACCTCAGCCAGGTGAACCGTTCGGGCATCGAAGCCCTGATCCAGGAGCTCGATCAGCTCACCACTGGCCCTGGAGGGGTCGCTGGCGCTGGGGCCAGTGGAGATGCGATTAGTAGGGATGCGGTGGCGGAGTAGGGGGCGGAATAGGCGGTTGGGTTAGGGGAGTGATTAGAGGGTGGGAATAGGGGGCTGATTAGGGGGGGGAAGGCTTTTGAGTATTTGCTACCCACAACTGGCAAAACCCTGCAATTCTCAACATCTTGCAATCATCGGTTTCCCACACCCGGCTCCATCGCAGGGCTGATCGGCCTACTGCGTCAACACAGTCGATTCGCCGACCAGCGCCACCTGGTGCTGCTCTGGGCCTACGGCAAGGGCTGTTGCTGGTGGTGGCGATCGCAGTGCTGGCGGGCAGTTTACAGAGATTCGCCGTGAGCCTGGTCGGCGAACGATAAGCCTCGTGTTGGCCCAAAGGCCGCATCGGCACGAGACTTGCGGTACGCTTTTGCGTACGTTCCTGGAGGACCCTGTGACCACTGTGTCGGCCACGGAAGCCCGCAGGCGCCTCTACGCCCTGATTGATGAGGTGGGCCAATCCCATCAACCGGTGCAGATCTACGGCAAGCGCGGCAACGCGGTGCTGATTTCAGAAGCCGACTGGCGCTCTATTCAAGAAACTCTCCATCTGCTGGCCATCCCAGGGATGCGCGAATCGATCCTGGAGGGCATGGCTAGCGAAGCAGCGGAGCTGAGCCCCGAACCAGGCTGGTGAGCTGGACCGTTCTGTTCACCAAACAGGCTCAAAAGGATGCCCGCAAACTCGCCTCCGCCTCGCCTGCCCTGAAGCAGAAGGCCCAGGCCCTGCTCGATCTGTTGGCGGCTGACCCCTACCAACAACCACCGCCCTACGAAGCCCTGGTGGGAGATCTGCGCGGATCCTGCTCCAGGCGCATCAACATTCAACACCGGTTGGTGTATCAGCTGCTGGAGGACATGCGGCTGGTGAAGGTGTTGCGAATGTGGAGTCACTACGAGTAGGCGCGATAGTTCACACTGAGGGGATATCAAGCAACAGCAACTCGGCATACCAGTGGGCCGCTTCGCTGGTGAACGACCAGACCCGGCCGGCAAATAGCTCGTCCATCAAGGCGCCCCAGCTCTGCTGCAGGTTTTGCTTGCGCCGTCCAGACGGCAGCCGGGCCAGGCCGTGCAGGATCTCGGCTTCGTTCATGGCTTTGATCGCCACCGCTTCCGGATCGAGGCCATCGGCCCAGGCCAGCACCCTTGGCTCTGGTTGCGGGCGCATCAGCTCCGAGATCACATTGGTATCGAGCAGGATCACCGCGAAATTTCCCCTGCTGGGTTGTGGCGTTCCTGGCGTTCCGATCACGGTTAGGCGCCGAACTGAGCTGGGGTTGGTTGCGACGAACGCTGAGGAAGCTCCAGCTCCACAACTCCCAACTGAGCGAAGTGGGCATGGATGCGACTGCCCAGCCCTTTCTTGATTACTGCTGAAGGCTGATTGGCTTCGATGGCAGCTCGGAGGATCATGCGGGCTTCCTCCTTCATCTATCTCCCGTGGCTGGGGGATCGCAGCTCCCGCTGCCCTCAATAGGGCAGAACTTCCAGGGCCTTGAGATCCAATGGTAACGGCAGGGCGGCAGAGGTGGGATTGGGCTATGGCGGGCGCAGCGCAGGACCCGATTCGCACCATGGAGAGGCCTGGATGGAGCCTAATCGCCAGATCCCAGGGCTGACCCAGGCCAATCCCGCCTCAGCTGTCTGCCGCTTCTGGATCCTCTGGACAGATCAGATCGGTAGCTTTGCGGGCATCACTGAGCACCTGCAACAGCACCTGCGGCGACTCTTTGAGCAGCTCCACCCAGTGGCCCAAATAGGCAGCGTGATTGGCTATGGCACTGCCGATCTCCAGCCGATCACCAAGCAGAACGGCGCCCAGCTCGGCCACCAGCTCCTCGCGGGCATAGGCCCGGCCGCCATCGCCTCCTTCGCCCATGCCACCGGAGAGATCACGGGCCAGCCGGGAGCTGTGGCCCGTGGAGTGAATCACCTCATGGGCCCAGGTGGCATAGAGGGCCCCTGCCGAGTGGAAGGTGGCTCGATCGGGCAGCTGGATGCGATCGGGCACCGGCAGATAGCAGGCCCGATCACCCCCGAAGCTCACGGGCACCGGCCAGCTGCTGAGCACGGCATCGGCTGCCCCCAGCCGCTCCGGCTCGGGCCGCAGCACGGCCCCCTCGGCCTGGCGGCGCTTCTGGATCAGCGCCTCCAGAGCCTCGCCTTCCAGATCGACCGCATTGAACAGTGCCACCGGCCGGTAGCTGACCCAGCTGCGGCAAGGCTGAACTGACTGCTGGCCATCGGCGGAAGCTAATCCTTGGCCACCTTCAGCAGCTGAGCTCGACTCCGCCAGCCGGCTTTCGCCCCCCTGATGCACCTGGGGCCGCAGCACATGCACCGCCTTGCTGCCCTTGCGAGGAAAGATCCCCAAGGCCTTGGCCTCAGCGAAGCCGCACCAGTAGGGCAGGGCTGATCCCCGCAGGTGCATGCCCAGGGTGAGCAGCGCTGGATTGGCGCCGCGATAGCGCCGGCCGGAGAGCAGATTCACGTGGTGGCTCCCCGAGGCGGCATCCCACTCCCGCCGCCAAGGGCTGGTGCCGGCCTCCAGCAGGGTAATCAGGGAGGCCACCAGCTTCTCCTCGGGCGAGACCTTGGCAGCAGCAGCTCCTTTGGCTGACCGGGAGGAGCGTGATGGTGAAGCAACAGCCACGGTTGGGCAAGCGCAGGACCGCAAGCGCAGGCGTGGCCAGCGACAAGGGCCGGCCACAGCGCTCCATGAATCCAGTGCCACCGGCGTCTCAACGCCAGTGGCGGGCCGGCTTGCGAAGCCATTGCGCGGCCGCGCAAGCTGAGGATTCCTGCGCGACGCACCTCTCAGCAATAGAGGGCACTCAAGAATCTGGAGCGTTGCTCCCCCACCAGGACAGCGCCGCGACCACGCTCGCTCATCATTTGCAGCGCAATGGTGCGGGCTGATTCGGCAACACGGAGAGCTTCTGGCGCTGGCTGGTTCATCCGAGCAGGTCCTCCACGAACTCCGAGCAGGTGTCACCGCTCGTGATTAGCAGGTGGTCACGAGCGCGGGTACAGGCCACGTAGAGCAGATGGCGTTCGGTGGCCACCACCTCTTCCAGGTCGCTGTCGTCGGTGATGGCCTTGATGCGCTCGGCGTTGGGGATCACGTCTTCATCGCAGGCCATCACGATCACGGCACGGAACTCCAGCCCCTTAGCCAGGTGCATTGTGGAAAGTGTGGCCTTGCTGCCGAGACGCATGGCCGAGGGCTGCAGACGCTCATAGGGGAGCTCAGCCAGCTGCAGAGCAGCCTCGGCGCGCGGGATCTCGGCCTCGCTGCGCACAAAGATGCCGAACTCCCTGGGCGTGAGGCCTTCGCTGCGGCGCTGGTCGATCCAGGCCGCCACCTGCTTGGTTTCGCTGTCGGTGTCGTCGCATTCCCGGATGTCGGGCTCCGGACCGTTGAACACGGAGATGGCGCCGCGGCGGTCCTGCACGTTGCCGTCTACGTCGCGGGACTCCGGATCGAGCAGCTGATCGGCTTGGCAGCGGATCTGGTGGGAGGTGCGGTAGTTGATGCGCAGGGTGCGCGAGCGGCCGCGGATGTCCACGCCGTACTGGGTCCAGGAGAAGGGTTGCTGGAAGATGCGCTGGCCGAGATCCCCGGCAAAGAACAGGGCATCGGGGCCGGTCCCCGCCAGAGCTGCCAGGAGACGGAGCTGGGCAGCGGTGATGTCCTGGCATTCGTCCACCACGATGTGCTGGTAGGTCCGGACACCGCTGCGGTGGAGCTGTTCGGCGGTGCGATGGAAGAGCTGGTGGGGCGTGATCTGGCCAGAGCGCTCCAGCTCCTGGAGGACAGCGGCAAATCCATCCCAGAGCAAACGGCGCTTGGTCTCGTTGAGGCGGCTCTTGCGACCGAGGCGGCGGACATCGCGGTAGCTGTCCCAGTCGCGCAGCCCGAAAGCATTGACGATCTCGTTGAACTCCTCCACCACGAAGGCCTCGCCATAGACGCGGCTGATCTCCGCTGGTGCGTGCTGGTGAATCAAGGCGCGGAGGTGATCAGCGGCGATGAGCTGCGGCTTTCCGAGCTGGGCGGTGTGCATCCGCTCGCCAAGTTCCTGCATGGCCAGCACATCCAGGCGTTCAATCAGGCTGGGCTCCCCCTGGATAAGGCGATGGAGTTTGTCCTGCAGTAGGTCCGCTAGGGGCTCGGAGAAGGTGGTCAGCAACACCCTGGCTTCGGGGTTTCTGCGAGCCAGATGAACGGCGCGGTGCAGGGCCACCACGGTTTTGCCCGTACCAGCAGAGCCCTGCACGCGGGTGGGGCCATTGAAGGAGCGGCTCACCCAGTCGGACTGGCTGGGATGGAGGAAAACGATCCAGCGCTCCCAGGGGTAGTCCAGTGCTCTAGCCAGCTCTTCGGTGCCGGTGAGCACCCGGAAGCGGCGCTGGGCGTCGGGGTGCTCGTAGGGATTGCTCTGGTCTGGCTGCCTTACCTCCGGCTTGGTGGGTGTAGCGCCAGTCGCCAGATCGATGATCGCTTCGGCAGCCTCACCGGGGAGATGGGAGGCGATCACCAGCAGCATGTCGTCGTCCGCTGTGCGGACATCAGGGATCCACTCGGCAGGAACGCCGTAACTGAGCAGGTCGGCTTCCGTAAGGTTGGAGAGAGGCCGCTTGGGCTCAGGGACTGCCGCTGCTTCTGCGGGGATGTGGAGGGGGATCTGAATTTCGCGAACCGTTTCGCGGATCTCCACGATCTGGGCGGCGCCGGTGACGGGATGGGTTTCGATCTTGCGCCGTGAGGCCCAGTCGTAAGCGGGATCGTGATGGTCGACGTAGCAGAGCATGACGCTGCTCTCGACCCGATGGAAAATCAGGCGGATGTCACGGCTGGCACGGGCAGACCAGAAGTTTTTGTCCTTGATGTTGTCCAGCCGGTGGCACTGAAGACCAGGGTTGGCCGGGTTGATCTGCAGCTCGAAGGCGGCGAGCTTGGCAGCTTTCTGCTCTTCTCCACTGAGCTTCTCAAGGCTGGATTGGAAGCTGTCGGCGAGGAGGAAAGCCATGAGATTGTGGTTCAGGAGCCGGATGAGGCCATGGTCATGCCGTGGTCGTTGGCGATAGCCAGCAGGCGGCTGCGAAGCTCGTCCGCCGCAAGCGACAGCTCGGCTTCACAGTGGATCGCTGCTTCGGCCCGTTCGTAGAGGGCCAGGGCCGATTCGCCGTTGTGAGCATTGCTGTAGAGCAAGCCATCGATCGGTCTTTCATCGGCTACGGCTGTGCCGTAGAAAAAGCGAGACCACTGCTGACTCAGCGATCGATCAGCTGTGGCATTGAGTGCAACAACACTCCCGGCTCGCATGGCGCCGCTGCCTCGTAGATCGAGCAGGGCCATGGGGCGGTTTGTGCGCAGCAGGGCCAGCTGGCAACCCTGTGGTTCAATCAGCCCTGTGTCCCCGAAGACTTCGACGACACAAGACGACAAGGAAGGTGCGCTGTAGTGAATTCCACGCAAGTGGCCATCGGCGTGGTGATCAAAGCGTGAGAACGGCCCCTCGTAACGGAAGCTGCAAGCACTGCTGCCATAGGGCTGCGGTCTGTAGATGCGGAGCAACGGTGCTGCCATCGGCAGGATCTCGATCAGCGGAGACGTGGACCTGCGGGGAGGGGGCGGATCAATCCTGACCACGACCCACCTGGCCCGCTTCCGCCAATACGTCTTCGAGACGGCCGTGGCGGAGCAGATCCAAGGGGGTGGAGCCGCCGAAAACCGGATGGGGCTTTTGCAGCCAGCGGGCCTTGGCCAGGTTGGAGACCTGCAGGGCCTGCAGCACCTGGGCCAGTCCGTCGATCACACCGTTGGGGCCATCGGCGTCGAACTGCCAGAGGGGGAAGCGCCATTTCCCCTGATCAAGGATCCCCAGCAGGGTGCCGGCCCTGAGGCGGTCGTGCACCGTCTGGCGGCTGCCGGCGGCGAGGAGCTCGTTCACCTCGGCTGTACCGATAGTGGAGGCCAGGAGCTGGTGGCGAAGGGCAAAGCTGCGCCGGAGTGCTTCGAACTCGAGCTGGGCGGCATTGGCAGGGGGCTCTCCCAGCCATTCGGCGAGTGGGCCGTCTGCCTTTGCGGTAACGGCCCCTTCCCGCGGGGCCACAGAGGTCAGCGCCTGCAGCAGTGCTGCCTGGGCTGGAGGATCGAGCGGCGCACGGCGAAGCTGATCGAGAACAGCGGCCTGAAACTCAGCTTGTGGGGTCATCAGCTGCGCCAAGAACCTTGCTCAGCCTAGCCCCTGAACGTAAGAGATGTAAGGGCGTGGGATGTTGACCGCTCGCTAGGGAGCGAAACAACTCCAGTAGCTGTAGCGCGCTTAGAGTCAAACCATGACGGAGGTTTGCAATGCCAACGCGCAGCATGAATGAGCTCGAGACAGACAAGATTCAAGCCATGCTTGAAAGTAAGCATTGGGACCCTCCTGTGCACGCCTGGCGAGTGGAGAGCGACATTGATTCCCTTGGCGATCAAGCACTCTGGGTTTGGGTTATTTACGATGTTGAAGAAGTAGACTTAGAGGCTGCCCATCAAGCCGAAAGAAAAATCCAGAGCTTGATCTCAGATGCGGGAGATGAACGTTGGGTTTATGTAAGATTTCGAACCCGTGAAGAGGATGCTGACACTGACGAAGATGATGAAGACGAGACCGGGTGGCCTGATGATCTGAATGAATCACCTG